>DATENZ010000160.1:0-13964 GCA_035274625.1 Gaiellaceae bacterium | reverse complement strand
TCGCCGCCCCGTATGCGGCGATCAATCCTGCCGACCTGGCGCAACGCGCCGGCCGCTATCCGGCTCCGCCGGGCGCTCCGCAGGACATCCCCGGCCTCGAGGTGACAGGCCGCGTGGTCGCCCGGGGCGACCAGGTGAGGGACTGGGACGTCGGCGACCGCGTCTTCGGCCTCGTCGGCGGCGGCGGGCTCGCCGATCGCGTCGCCGTCCACGAGCGTCACGTCGTCGCGGTGCCCGAGCGCCTCGACGACCAGGAGGCGGCGGCCGTGCCGGAGGCGTTCCTGACCGCCCACGACGCGATCGTCACCCAGGCCGGGCTCGGTGCCGGCGACGTGCTGCTCGTCAACGGCGCGAGCGGCGGGGTCGGTACGGCCGCGGTCCAGATCGGCGTTCTCGCCGGCGCGCGCGTGATCGCCAGCGTCCGGTCGGAGGATGCGGCACCACGGCTGGCCGAGCTCGGCGCGGAGACCGCGGCGCCGGACGAAGCGTTCGAGCGCACGCGCGCAGCCGGGGGTGCCGACGTCGTCCTCGAGCTCGTCGGCGCTCCGAACCTCGCCCGCGATCTCGAGGTGCTGGCGACGAAGGGTCGGATCGTGATCGTGGGCACCGGCGCCGGCGACGAGACGACCCTGTCGCTCCGTGCTCTGATGGGCCGCCGCGCGCGGATCTTCGGCACGGTGCTGCGCGCCCGGCCGCTGGAAGAGAAGGCGGCGGCGGTTCAGGCCTTCGGGCACGACGTCGTTCCCTTCCTCGCCGACGGTCGTGCGCGGGGAATCGTCGACCGGGTCTTCTCCGCCGAGCAAGTCGCCGAGGCGTTCGACTACATGGCGCAGCCCGGCAAGTTCGGCAAGGTCCTGCTGGCGTTCTAGATCTCTCGCCGCACCGGAGTACACTCGCGTCATGCTGATCGACTGCGACATCCACCTCGGCTACGAGACGCTCGCCGACCTGATGCCGTACCTGGACGCGCCCACGAGGGAACTCGTCGCCGGCTCCGGGACGAACGGCCTCGCGATGCCGACCTACCCCTGGAACCACCCCTCCGGCTGGGACCGGCACGACCTCTACGAGCGCGGGGACGTCCCCTCGACCGACTTCGTCTTCATCTCGCTCGAGACGCTCCGCGAGCGGCACCTCGACCCGTACGAGGTCGATCTCGGCATCGTCGAGCCGGACGAAGCGGCCGTCTTCTCGGTCCTGCCGAACGCGCAGCTCGCGGCGCGGCTGTGCACCGCGTACAACGACTGGCTGCTCGAGCGGTTCCTGCAGGAGGACCGGCGTCTGCGCGGGATGATCGTCGTGTCCGCGCAGTACCCGGAGGCGGCCGGGCGCGAGATCCGGCGCCGCGGCGCGCTCGACGAGTTCGTCGGTGTCTTCCTGCCCGGCGGCGCGCGCGTGCCGTACGGGAACCCGATGTACGACCCAATCTGGGAAGCGGCGAACGAGTTCGGCCTGCCGGTCGCCGTCCACACCCACTACGAGAACGTCGGCATCGCCGGCCCCGTCACGGCGGCCGGGATGCCCGACTACTACGTCGAGTACCACACGCTCTGCGGCGCGGGCATGTACGGGCACTTCGTCTCGATCCTCTGCCACGGGATCTTCGAGCGCTTCCCGGAGACGAGGGTCGCGATGGTGGAGGGCGGCCTCGTCCCGTTCGTCGGCTTTCTCTGGCGGCTCGACATGGACTGGAAGGCCTGCCGCGCCGAGATCCCGTGGTGCAAGAAGCGTCCCTCGGAGTACGTGTGGGACCACGTCAGGTTCGGCACGCAGCCGCTCGAGTCGCCGGACGATCCCGAGCAGCTCCTGGCCGCGGTCGAGTTCCTGCGCCCGTGGGACACGCTCATGTACGCGAGCGACTTCCCGCACTGGGACTTCGACGAGCCCGAGCAGACCCTGCGGCAGCTCCCCGCCGAGTGGCGGGACAACGTGCGCTGGCGGAACGCGCAGAGCTTCTTCCGCCTCCCGGCCCCCGTCACGGTATGAGCGTCGCTCGCCTGCGGCTCGCTCACATGGGGGGAACAGCCGGTTCCCCCCATGGACCCCCCTCCCTACAAGCACTCGTACCCAAGCAGCGGCTCCGGGCCGCGCCCGCCATGTCGGTCGCGGCGGCGAAAACCCCCGGCAGACCAGGGGACGTCGACCCATGAGCTCCCCGGAGCGTGAGGCCCGTCTTCCGCTCGGCGACGCGCCCGCGGAGGGCTCGGTCCGGATGCTCGACGTCGGCGGCCATCGTGTCGGCCTCTATCGGGTCGACGACACGCTGTACGCGCTCGCCGATCGCTGCCCGCACCGGGGAGCCCCGCTCTGCGCCGGACGGGTCGCCACCCCGGTCGAGGCACGCGACGGAGCGCTGACCGTCGGCAAGGCCGGGAGCATCGTGCGGTGCCCCTGGCACAAGTGGGAGTACGAGATCTCGACGGGCCGATGCCTGGTCGACGACCGCCTCCGCGTCCGAACGTATTCGGTAGAGCTCGACGGGGACGAGCTGGTGGTCAGCCTCGACCGGCCGGGCCGCGGTTCGCCCTAGCTAGACCACGTCCTCGGGCACGCCGATCTCCACCGACGTGCCGTCCTCCGCGCTGCGAAGGAGGGCGTCGAGAGTCGCTGCCGCGACGACCGACTCTGCGAGCGTGGGCGCGGGCGCCGCCTCCCCGCGGATCACGGCGGCGAATCGCTCGAGCTGGAGCCTGAACGGATCCGCCGGCTCGGTCTCGTACCGCTCTTCGCGGAACGTGCCCCAACCCACGCTCCGGCTGAGCGTGACCGTCACGCGGCCCTCGATCCGCCAGGCGACCGGGAGGACGACGTGACCCCCGGCACCGCTGATCTTCAGCTCGTGGTCGAAGTCGCTCCTGGTGCTGCTCGCGACGATCCCCACAGGCGAGTCCGCGTACTCGATCAGCCCGTACAGGCGGTTGACGGTGCCGTAGCGCTCGCTGCTCGCGCTCACGGCCAGAGCGCGCCTCGGTCGCCTGCCGGCGAAGTGGTTGCAAGCGTCGACGCAGTAGCAGGCCAGGTCATACGGGACTCCACCGCCGAGCTCCACGTGCTGGCGCCAGTCCCGATCCGGATCGTCGGGCCCCGAGTCCTCCGGATCGACCAGGTTGAAGTACGCCCGGACGCTGTCGATCGCTCCGACGGCGCCGTCCTCCAGCAGCTGCTCCACCCGCGTCACCGCCGGGTGGTGGCGGTACATGAGCGCCTCGACCACCGTCGCCGACTTCGCCCGCGCGGCGCGGAAGACCTCGATCGCTTCGGCTGCGCTCGTCGTCAGCGACTTCTCGCAGAGAACGAACCCGGCGCCCGCGTCCAGACAGCCGAGTATGTGCTCGCAGTGCTGCACCGGCCAGGTGGCGATCAGCACGCCGTCGAGCTCCAGCTCGTCGACCATCTTCCGATAGTCGGCATAGACGTGCTCGCATCCGTAGGTGGCTGCCCACTCGCGGGCGACCTCGATGCGGGTGTCGCAGCACGCGACGATGTCGACCTCCGACGAAGCCGAGGCAGACGGGCCGTGGCGTTGCGAGATGCCTCCGCAGCCGACGATCCCGAGCCGCACCGGCCTCTCGTCGGGGTCGCGGTGCCGCTGGGCGGCCAGGGCTACAGGCCCGGCACGGGGACGGTGCCGCCGCCTGCGAGAGCCTCCTCGCACGCGACCACGACGGCGAGGGTTCCCGCCGCGTCCTCGGGGGTGCAGAAGACACGCGAGCGGTCGCCGTCGCGGGCGGCGTCGAGGAAGCGCTCGACGCCGCGCTCGATCGGATGCTGCCTCGTCGCCGCGTCGATCTCGCGTCCGCGGGAGGTGCCGCGCAGCGTGAACTCCGGGTCGAGGTCGAGCCGCAGGGACGACTCGCTCCCGAGGATGTCGAGGGAGTACCGTCCGGGGAGGCCGTCTCGCGTCCACGCGATCGAGGTCGAGCCGACCGCGCCGTTCGCAAACCGGAGCACGATCGCGGCTGCGTCCTCGATGTCGCCGCGCTCGCCGGCGCCCTGCGCGAGCGGGACGGCGGCGGCGCTCGCCTGGACCGCGACCGCCTCACCGCCAACTGCGCGCATGAGATCGATGCCGTGGCTCGCGCGCTCGAGCAGGTTGCCGCCGCCCTCGGCGCGGTTGAGAAACCACGGGCGGCTCTTCGTCGGGCCCGTCCCGATCCCGATCAGGAGCCCCAATTCCTGTCCGTCGAGTGCCGCGCGGAGGTCGTCCAGGACCTCGACCGCGCGCCACTGGTAGCCGACGGCGCAGACCGCCTCGCTGCGAGCGGCCGCCTCGACGATCGCGCGCGCATCCTCGAGCCCGCGCGCGATCGGCTTCTCGAGGTAGACGTGGATGCCGCGATCGAGCGCCTCGACCGCCATCTCTCGGTGTAGGAGCGGCGGCGTGCAGATGAAGACCGCGTCCGGTTTCTCGGCCTCGATCAGCTCGCGCCAGTCGGTGTAGCCCGGAAGCTCGGGGGCGAGCTCGGCGCTGCGGGAGGCGTCGAGGTCGGAGACGGCGGCGAGCTCGACGCCGTCGAGTCGGCGCAGGATCGCGAGGTGCTCCTCCGCGATCCAGCCCGTCCCGATCACTCCGATGCGCACAGGGCGACGATACTAGGACGATGCGACTGGAGAACCGGGTCGCGGTCGTCACCGGCGGCAGCTCGGGGATCGGGCGGGCGATCGCGCTCCGGTATGCGGAGGAGGGCGCCCGCGTCGTGATCGGCGACGTCGTTCGCGAGCCGCGCGAGGGAGGGGAGACGACCGAGGCTCTGCTCGGCGGGCGCGGGCTCCACGTCGAAGCGGACGTCTCGCGCGCGGCCGACGTCGACCGGCTGGTCGCGACCGCGGTCGAGCGGTACGGCCGCCTCGACGTGATGGTGTGCAACGCCGGCATCGCCGGCCGCTACTCGAAGCCGTTGCTCGAGACGACCGAGGAGGACTGGGACGCGATCATGGCCGTCAACCTGCGCGGCGTCTTTCTTTGCTGCAAGCGGGCGGTGGGGGAGATGGTCGGTCAGGAGCCGATCGGCGAGACGCGCGGGCGCGTGATCGTGATCTCGTCGCAGCACGGCATGATCGGACCGCCGGGACATTTCGCCTACGCCGTCAGCAAGGGCGGCCTCGTCAACCTCACGCACCAGCTCGCCGTCGACTACGCGAAGCAGGGCATCCTCGTCAACGCGATCGCGCCGGGGAAGATCCTCACCGGCTCACCGGAGCAGCAGAACGCCGACACACTCGCGTACTCGCATGCCCGCACGCCGTTTCCGCGCCTCGGCCGTCCGGAGGACGTCGCCGGCGCGGCGCTCTTCCTCGCCTCCGACGAGTCCGGCTACGTCTCGGGCGTCAACCTGCTCGTCGACGGCGGCTGGATGGCGTACTGAGGCAGGTCGAGCGCCCCCAGCTCCTCCGTGTACGCGCCGTCGTCCGCAAGAACGACCTCGTAGTCGTTCCGGCGGAACTCCGCGACGTGCTCGCCGACCTGCTCGAGCCAGGCGAGCGCGGTGTCGCGGTCGAGCCCGGCCGGCGGGAGTTGGATAACCCCGTAGCCCTGCGCGCGGAGCTCGTCGAGCAGCGGCTCGAGCAGCGAGTCCGCGACGACCGCGACGCGGCGCGAGCGGGCATCCGCCGTCGTCACGCGAGGAGCGCCTCGAGCCGGCGCAGCTCCTCGTCCGGGTCGTAGTCGGCGAACCAGTGGCGGATCCCGGTCGAGCGCGGCACGGGCAGGCCGCGCTCCTCGAGCTCGGCTTTCAGCTCCTCGACGAAGATCCCGTCTCCGCGCACGAGCGTCGAGTCGTCCTCCGCGATGTCGGGCTTCCCGCCCCAGTGCGGGGCGGACGGCGTGAAGTCGATCCCCATCGTCGGGCTGGAGTCGATGCCGATCAGGACGACGTCGTCACCGGCAGACGCGTGCGGCTCGATCACCGCTGCGACGAGCTTCGCCAGCCGGCGGCAATGAGCGCGGTAGAGGCCGGTGTCGAACTGCTCGCGCACGCCCCAGAATCGCCGCGCGCCGCCGAACGCGAGCTCCGGGCAAGGCATCTGGCGGATCGCGTAGCCACGCTCGCGGAGGAGGTCGATCACCGGCTCCCACATCCCGGGGCGCTTCGCCCCGCCCTCCACCTTCGCGTTCTGGTTGAGCAGGCAGTGCGCGATGAAGGCGACCTTCACGGCTGCCGGGCGACCCTCGGGTCCTGCGCCCTTGTCCTGACGCGGGCGATCGCAGCGGCGACGCGCTCCATCAGCTCGGGCGGTCCGACGGTGATCCGCACGTAGCCGTCGAGGCCGTACTCGCTGCCCGTTCGCACCAGCAGTCCGTCCTCCTCGGCGAGCGCTCTCGCGAGCTCCCTGTCGTCTCCGCCGACGCGAACGAGAACGAAGTTCGCCTGCGACGGCATCGGCTCGACGCCCGCCTCGACGAGGCGGAGGCAGAGGAGGTCGCGGGCGGCGGCGACAGCTTGCCGCCGCTCCTCGATCAGCTCGGGCCGGGCAAGGGAGGCGCGGCCCGCGGCCAGCGCGGCGCGGTTGACGTTGAACGGCTCGTGGACGACGTCGAGGAAGTGGGCGAGCTCGGGGTCGGCGACGGCGTAGCCGAGGCGCAGGCCGGCGAGGCCGAAGAGCTTCGAGAGCGTGCGCAGCACCACGAGCGGTCGCCCCGCCTCGACGTCGCGTTCGCGGCCGAGTCGCAGTGCGGGGTCGACGTAGTCGGCATAGGCCTCGTCGGCGACGGCCACGCACCGTGGCGGGAGCGCGGCGAGGAAGGCGCGCCACTCGTCCGGCTCGGTCAGCGAGCCGGTCGGGTTGTTCGGGTCGCAGACCCAGACGAGTCGCGCCGCCGTCTCGCGGGCGGCGGCCGCGAGCGCCTCCAGGTCGAGGCGCAGGTCGCGCAGGGGGACGCGCCGGACGATCGCGCCGCGGCTCGACGACGCCTGCGCGTAGAGCCCGTACGTCGGCTGGGGGACGACGACCACGTCGCCGGGATCGACGAAGAGCGTCGCGACGGTGCCGATCAGCGCCTGCGTTCCGTGCGCCGGCACGATCCGCTCCGGCGTCGTCCCGATCCACGCGGCGAGCGCCTCGCGAAGCTCGCTGTACGACTCCTCGGGGTACATCCAGATGTTGTCGAGCTCCGCCGCGACCGCCTCCCGCCAGGCCGGCAGCGGCTCGAACAGATCCTCGTTCCGGTTCAGGCGCACGATCTCGTCCACGCCGTACGCGCTCCGCAGCTCCTCCACGCTCGGCCCCGGGTCGTACGGCTCGAGGCCGTGGAGCGACGGCCGGACGAGGCTGGTCCAGTCGGTCACGAACGTAGAGTACGCCCCGCCTTGAGCTACGACCTCGTCATCAAGGGCGGACTCGTCGTCACGGCGGAGCAGGCGACCGTCGCCGATGTCGGCATCGTGGGCGAGCGGATCGCGGCCGTCGGCGCCGGGCTGTCCGGCGGCCGGGAGCTCGACGCGCGCGGCCTCTACGTGATCCCCGGCGCGATCGACGGCCACGTGCACTTCGACGATCCGACGTTTCCTCCGTACGCGCCCCCCACCGCGGACTCCTTCGCGAGCGGCACGCGTGCGGGTGCCTTCGGCGGCGTGACGACGGTGATCGACTTTGCCCAGCCGGCGGTCGGCCAGCCGCTGCTCGACGAGCTCGACCGGCGGCTCTCGGACGCAGACGGCGAGGCGGTGATCGACTACGGGCTGCACCTGAACCTGCGCGACCCCGACCCCGCCCGGGTCGCGGAGATCGCCGGGGTGTTCGAGCGCGGCGTGCCGTCCTTCAAGCTCTACATGGCGTACCCCGGCTACCGGATTCCGGACGCCGCGATCTTCCGCGCAATGCTGGAGATCGCCCCGAGGAACGGCCTGGCCGTCCTGCACGCCGAGAACGACGACGTGATCGAGGAGCTCGGCAGCCGCCTCGCCGCCGAGGGGAAGACGGGGCCGGCGTGGCTCGCGGACACCAGCCCGCCGGAGGCAGAAGCCGAGGCCGTCCACCGCGCGATCGTGCTGGCGCGGGTGGCGAACGTCCGGCTGCTCGTCTTTCACCTGTCCTGCGGCGCGGCGGCGCGGGAGATCGAGCTCGCCAAGGAGCGTGGCCAGCCGGTTTTGGGCGAGGTGACCGGTCACGGCCTGACGCTCGAGCGCTCGGCTCTCCGGTCCGGAGACCTGCGGGCGCAATCGCTCGCCGTACGGCCCCCGATCCGCGACGCCGGGGAGCGCGAGGCTCTCTGGGCGGCGCTCGCGCGCGGCGCGATCGACATCGTCTCGTCGGACCACTGCCCGCGTCTGCCCACGGCGGACGCTCACCCGGCCGGCGTCTCCGAGGTCGAGACGCGGCTCTCGCTCGTGCACACGTTGGGGGTCGGGGGCGGCCTGATCGACCTCCCGCGCTGGGTCGAGGTCTGCTGCACCAAGCCGGCGGAGGTGTTCGGGCTCGAGCGGAAGGGCCGACTGCGGCCGGGCTGCGACGCCGACGTCGTCCTGTTCGACCCGGCCAAGGAGGTCGCCCTCTCCCCCGAGACGCTCCATTCCGCGGTCCCGTTCGCGAGCTACGAGGGGGTGACGGTGCGCGGTGCCCCCGTGACGACGATCAGTCGCGGCGAGGTGATCGTCGAAGACGGCGCATTCGTCGGCGCTCCCGGGCGCGGGCGCTTCGTCGAGCGGGCGTACTGAGTGCGCATAGACGAGGCCCGTTTCCGCGAGGACTTCGAGGAGCTCGCGGCGATCGGAGCAACGCCTGAGGGCGGGGTCAATCGACCCAGCCTCGGCGACGCTCACCTGGCTGCCCGCGCCTGGTTCCTCGAGCGTGCGCAGGCGTATGGGCTCGAGACTCGCGTGGACGCGGCCGGAAACCACTCCGCCGTTCTGCCGGCGGACGGGCCAACCCTGCTGCTCGGATCGCATCTCGACTCCGTCCCCGAGGGCGGCCGCTACGACGGCGCCCTCGGCGTCGTGGCCGCGCTGCACGTCCTGGTGGCGCTTCGCGGGACGGAGCTGCCCTGCGCGCTCGAGGCAATCGACTTCACGGACGAGGAGGGCACGCTCGTCGGGCTGCTCGGCAGCGAGGCGCTCGCCGGGGCGCTGCGCGCGGAGGCGCTGCTGTCCCCGCGTGGAGGTCGGGACGCGCTGCTGGCCGGTCTCGCGCGAGCCGGCCTGCGCGAGGACGAGCTGGCCGGTGCGAGCCGCGACCCGACGACGTTCGCCGGCTACCTCGAGCTGCACATCGAGCAGGGGCCGCGCCTGGAGCGCGACGGAGCCCAGATCGGGATCGTCACGGCCATCGTCGGCTCTCGTTCCCTGGTGTTCGGCTTTCGCGGCGTCTCCGGCCACGCGGGGACGACGCCGATGGACGGGCGCCGCGATGCGGGCCTGGCCGCCGCCGCCTTCGCCGTTGCCGCGAACACACTGGTCGTTCAGGACTTTCCGGGCTGCGTCGCCACGGTCGGGGAAATGCGGCTCGAGCCGGGCGGTTTCAACGTCATTCCGGACTCCGCGCGCGTCTCGATCGAGTTCCGCTCGCCCGAGACGGCGCAGCTCGACGCGCTCGAAACCGCCCTGCGCCGACAGGCGGGGGAGGCCGCGGAGCGGTACGCGCTCGACGTCGACGCGACCGTGGTCGGCCGCTGGGAGCCGGCGGCGCTCGACCCGGGCGTGCGGGGGGCGATCGCGCGTGCTGCCGCCGAGCTCGGCTTGGCGGCGATCGAGCTCCCGTCGGGCGCCGGTCACGACGCCCAGGCGCTGGCTGCGGTCACCCCGAGTGGGATGATCTTCGTTCCCTCCGCCGGCGGCGTCAGCCATCAGCCGATGGAGCACACGTCGTGGCAAGCGTGCGTCGACGGCGCGAACACGCTCCTGCACGCGACGCTCGAGCTCTGCGCCGTCTACGCGGCGCGTGGCGCGTAGACCGGTCGAGCGAGCACGACCAGGGCCGAAGCGGCCGCGGCCGCGAGGAACGCGGTCACCAGCACGAGCAGCAGCGTCGGCCGGTCGGA
Organism: Gaiellaceae bacterium; assembly: GCA_035274625.1. Classification (GTDB taxonomy): domain Bacteria; phylum Actinomycetota; class Thermoleophilia; order Gaiellales; family Gaiellaceae; genus DATBLE01. The sequence continues at coordinate 3,991 of DATENZ010000160.1, read as the reverse complement.
CACGTCGAGCAGGTAGCCGCCGAGCGCCGTCGCGCCGGCGATCGCGGCGTACTCGCGCACGTTCCACATGACGGACAGGCCGTGCCGCTCCTCCGGCGAGACGCGCGCGAGCGCGCCGTCGACGACGACCGGCCACACGCCGATGGCGAGAAACGCGGCCGCCACCGTCAGGACGACGTAGACCCACGCCTGGTGCGTGGCGGCGAGCGCCGCAGCGGCGAGTGCGCCGCAGCCCAGCATCGAGCCGACCGTTCGCCGGCTCCCGGCAGCGTGGGTGAGTCGGCCCGCGGTCACGCTTCCTGCGATCTTCGCCGCCGCGATCGCCCCCGACACAAGACCGACGGCGAGCGGCGTGAAGCGGAACTCGTGGTCGAGGACGACCGGCGCGAGGTTGAGCAGCATCCCCATCGCCGCGACGAGCAGGAGGTCGGGAAGCTGGAGGGCGAAGCCACGGAAGGGCTGTGGGCGCCTGCGAACGACCGGCTCGTGCTCCGTCCCACGGAGCCAGGAGACGGCGGCGGGGAGCGCGAGGAGGGCCGACGCCGCACCGATGGCGAAACTGCCGCGGATGCTGGCCGCGTGCCCGACGCCGAGCGCTCTGAGGGCGGCGATCGCCGCACCGGTCAGTGCCGCTCCGGCCGCGCTCCCGCCGACGTAGACGACGTACTGGCCGACGAACGCGAGCTGCGAGCGCGCCGCACCGGAGCGGCGGCCGAGGGAGGCCTGGACACCCACCCAGAAGAGCCCCATGCCGATCCCCTGCGCCAGTGCTCCCACCGCAAGCGCTGCATGAGCCGGCGAGGCCAGGAGCACGAGATCGCCGGCCGCGATCGCGGCGAGGCCCGCGCCTATCCCGGCCTCGGGGCGACGCAGTGCGAGAGCGAGCAACGCGCCCAGTGAGAACGCGACGGTATTTGCAGCGAGCAGGGCGCCGGCGAGGAGAGCGCTGCCGCGCTCGGCGAGGACGAGCAGCGGCAGTGCGACGGCGAGGTTGGAGTACGAGACTCCTGCGCCGAGCGCCGACGTGACGAGCGCACGGCGGGCGGGTGACATGGCCGGCGCGCCACGCTACCCGTCGCCGGCGCCACCCGGCAAGGGCGGCCCGCACCACATTGCAACGCCTCGGCCGAGGTGGGAAGATCTGCAATTCGACCGAATGCCCAATCCCACGGTGAAGGAGGGCGCTGGATGGATCGCGAGAGCATGAGGCGAATGGATCACTACCGCAAGGCCGAGGCCGGGCCGCTGGAGAACGCCCTGATCGACGACCTCGCCGACGGCGAGCTCGACCGGGCCGAGTTCCTGCGCCGAGCCACGGTCCTCGGGCTGTCGGCGTCGGTGATCGCGACGGCCCTCGGTGCGTTCGGGGCGCCGGCCGCGTTCGGGCGGCCGACTGCCGCGAACGTTGGCGGCCGGCTCCGCGTGGGCTGCATCCCGCCGCCCGCGCACGGCCTCGATCCGCACACCTACGCGGACACCGGGAGCCTCGTCACGGGGAACATCAGCGGCGAGATGCTGATCCGGTCGACCGACAAGCTGACGCTGATCCCCGAGCTCGCTGTGAGCTGGAAGCCGAACGCCAACGGCAGCGTCTGGACCTACAAGTTGCGCCCGAACGTCAAGTTCCAGAACGGCCAGACGATGACGGCCGACGACGTCGTGGCGACCTTCAAGCGCCTCGTCGACCCGAAGAGCGGCTCGCAGGCGCTCTCCGCCTTCAAGGGGATTCTCTCCCCGGCCGGCGTCCGGAAGGTCGACAACCTGACGGTCGAGTTCCACCTCGACGCCCCCACCGCCAGCTTCCCGTACCTGACGAGCTCCACGACGTACCAGGCGATCATCCTGCCGGCCAACTACGAGCTCGGGACCTTCGAGAAGACGCCGCAGGCGACCGGAGCCTTCAAGCTCACCTCGTACACGCCCGGCGTCGGCGCGACCTACGAGCGCTACGACGGCTGGTGGGGCGGGAAGGCCCCGCTCGACGGCGTCGACCTGAAGTACTTCACCGACGACGCCGCGGTCATCTCTGCCCTTCTCGGCAACCAGATCGACCTGATCAACGAGGTCCACGTCTCGACCGGTCGGGCGCTCTTCAACAACCCGAACGTGACGATCTTCTCTGCGCGCGGCGCCACGCACCGGCTCGTGCCGCTGCTGACGGACGCGCCTCCGTTCAACGACTACCGCGTTCGTCAGGCGCTCGCGCTCTCCCTCGATCGGCCCGCGATCGTCGAGCGGCTCTTCAGCAAGTTCGCCGACGTCGGCAACGACTCGCCCTTCGCGCCCGTCTTCCCTGCGACGGACAAGTCCGTCCCGCAGCGCCACAAGGACATCGCGAAGGCGAAGCAGCTGATGGCGGCGGCCGGAAAGTCGAAGGGCTTCTCGACCCAGCTCACCACCTACAAGGCCTTCGAGCTTCCGGCACTCGCGCAGATCATCCAGGCATCTGCGAAGCAGATCGGGATCAAGATGAGCCTGCGCATCCTGACAGCGACGGCCTACTACGCCGGCTCGCAGCTCGGGCCGCCGAAGGGCTGGGGAACGACTCCGTGGCTGAACACCCCGATCAACATCACCGACTGGGGCGGCCGCGCGGTGCCGAACGTGTACCTGACCGCCTCCCTCCAGTCGAAGGGCGTCTGGAACGCGTCGCACTACTCGAGCAAGGAGTTCGACCGGCTGTCGAAGGCGTTCATCGCCGCGATCGCGCTCAAGGACCAGCGGAAGTACGCGAGGCAGCTGCAGCTCCTGCTCCTCCACGACACACCGGCCATCTACCCGTACTTCTACTTCCAGCTCGGCGGCGGCTCGAAGCGGGTGCGCGGGTACAAGGCCGACCCCCAGGGGCAGGTCTACCTGAGCAAGACGTCTCTGGCCTAGCGGCGAGGTACCGGGCCGCCGCCTGGCGCGGCGGCCCGGCCCCGAGCCGGGATCTCCGCCGATGGCACGCTTCCTCGCCAAGCGACTCGCCCTCTCGCTGATCACGCTCTTCCTCCTGAGCGTGATCGTGTTCACGGCGGCGCAGCTGCTCCCGGGCGACGTGGGGCGAAACGTCCTCGGGCCGTTCGCCGAGCAGTCGGCCGTCGACGCGCTCAACCACCAGGTCGGCGCCGACCGGCCGCTCGTCGTTCAGTACGGCGACTGGATCTCGAACTTCGTCCAGGGCGACATGGGCAAGTCGCTCCAGTACCAGGTGCCGGTCTGGAGCCTCCTCAACGATTCGCTCGTCAACTCGCTCAAGCTCGCCGCGGAGGCGTTCGTCCTCGTCGTGCCGCTCTCGATCCTCGGCGGAATCGCCGCCGCGCTTCGCCGCGGCCGGCTCGCCGACCGCGTGATCACGATCACCGGGCTGTCGCTGACGGCGATCCCCGAGTTCGTGTCGGCGATCTTCCTGATCGTCGCCTTCGGTGTGTTCCTGAACTGGCTCCCGGTGAACGCCCAGTGGCCTCAGGGGACGGACATCTTCGGACAGATGAAGTACCTGCTGCTCCCGAGCCTCGCGCTCGTCATGGTGCTGTTCGGCTACATCGCGCGGATGGCGCGCGCGGGGACGATCGAAGCCCTGAACGCCGACTACACGCGCACCGCGTACCTGAAAGGGCTCGACACGCCGACGGTGATCCGCCGCCACGTGCTTCGCAACGCGCTCCTGCCGACGATCGCCGTGGTCGCGACGCAGACCGGCTACCTGATCGGCGGCCTGCTCGTGATCGAGAAGCTCTTCAACTACAACGGCATCGGTCAGCGGATCTACACGGCCGCGCAGAACAAGGACGTGACGATGCTCCAGAGCGGCGTGCTGCTCGTCGGCCTGGTCTACCTCGCCGCGACGCTCGTCGCCGATCTCCTGTACTCCGTCCTCAACCCGCGGATCCGCTTCGCGAGCGCCGAATGATCGCCGCTCGCCTTCGGCTCGCTCCCATGGGGGGAACAGCCACGCACGCGAAGCGTGCCAGGCAAGTAGAGCCCCCCACCGGGGCGCCAGCGGCGC
>DATENZ010000159.1:0-16963 GCA_035274625.1 Gaiellaceae bacterium | reverse complement strand
TTCAGCCGCACCTGTACTCGCGGACGCAGCACCTCGCGCACGAGCTCGGGCGCGAGCTCGCGGCGGCGGACGTCGTCGCCGTCGCGGACGTCTATCCGGCGCGGGAGACGCCGATCGACGGAGTCAGCGGGAAGCTGGTCGTCGAGGCGCTCGCGGAGGCACGGCCGGGGTTCGCGCCGGGCTGGACGCCGCGCCTCGAGGACGCGGCGCGGTTCGTCGCACGCCGGGCGCGCCCTGGTGACGTCGTCCTGACGGTCGGCGCCGGCGACGTCGACCGGGCGGCCGGATTGATCCTGGCGGCGCTGTGAAGATCGAGAAAGGTGTCGCGCTCTCCCGCCTGACGACGGTCGGCATCGGCGGCCCGGCGCGCGCGTTCGCGCGACCCGAGTCCGTCGAGGAGCTCGGGCAGGCACTTGCGTGGGCGGCCGAGTGGGGTCTGACGGTGCACCCGGTCGGGCTCGGGTCGAACCTGCTGGCTGCGGACGAGGGCGTCGAGGGGCTCGTCCTGCGCCTGGCGGGAGAGCTCGCCTCGGTCGCCGTGCGCGGCGACCTGCTCGTCGCGGGGGGCGGAGCAGCGAACGCCGTCTGCCTCCACCATGCGCGCGCGCACGGCCTCGGCGGGTTCGAGTTCGCATGCGCGATCCCCGGGACAGCCGGCGGCGGCGTCCGCATGAATGCCGGCGCCTACGGGCGCGACTGGAAGTCGACCATCGTGCGTGCGCTCGTCGTCGACGGCGGCCGGTCGGAGTGGCGCTCGACGGAGGAGCTCGAGCTCGCCTACCGCCACTCCGCGCTCGAACCCGGCGAGGTCGTCGCGCAGGTGGAATTCCGGCTGACGCCGCGGCCGGCAGCGGAGATCAAGGCGACGATCCACGAGCTCCAGGCGCAGCGCAAGGCGACGCAGCCGACGAACAAGCGCACGTTCGGGAGCGTCTTCAAGAACCCCGACCACGAGGTCGGCGCGGGTCGCATGCTCGAGGACTGCGGCCTGAAGGGCCACCGGATCGGCGGCGCGCTGATCTCGCCGCGGCACGCGAACTTCATCGAGAACGCGGGCGACGCGCGCGCGACCGACGCGCTGGCGCTGATGGCAGAGGCCCGCCGGCGTGCGCTCGAGCAGTTCGGCGTGGAGCTCGAGCGCGAGGTCGAGCTCCTCGGCGGCCTCGAGCTGCCGCCGGCCGGCGAACAGGTCTGACACCGACGAGCATGCGTGGTATGGCCAGCGCGTACGGGAAGACGTGGATCGTGCGCGCACGTCGGTTACGCGAAACGAGGCAGCATCTCGCCGCATCTCGGCGCGCGGCGGCGCTGTACTTTCTCACGGTACTCGCGGGGCTTGCCGCGGCCAGCACATGGGTGAGTGGGTGCATCCTCGCCTTCGTCGGCGTCTTCGCATACGTGGCTGTGATCCCGATCACGTGGCCGCTCGTCGACGCCGCGTTCTTTCGCTACTCGCGAGCGTCGGTGGCAAACGCGCCGGCACGCGCTCGGCTGCACTGGGTCGCAGCGGTACTTGCCGGCGTGCTGGCCTCGATCGTCATCGGAGGGCTCGCCGGCTGCTGAACCGCGCAGTTGCGCGTTCATCCCCTTCGCGCACTGCAGGACCGCGGAGCTCGGCGGCGAACCCGACGGCACCGTGGCCCCCAGCACCCAGCGTCCGCGCCGGCGCTCGACCCGACGGCACCGCCCGCTCGCCGTGGCGGCAGCGACGCTCGCACTCGTGGGTGTGGCGGTCGGTGGGTATGTGGCAGCCCGGCAGACGGCACTCCTCGCGCTCAATCGCGTGGAGGTGCAAGGGGCACCGCCCGGCGTCGCCTCGGAGGTCCGGAAGACACTGAGCGCCTACGTCGGGCAGAGCCTCGTCCGTTTCGACGCCGCGGAGGCGGCGAGGAAGCTCTCGACCTTGGCCGACGTCGCCAGCGCGCGCTTCGACCGCGCCTTCCCGCACACGCTCAAGGTGCGCGTACGACTGGAGCGGCCCGTGGCCGTCCTGCGGCAGGGGCCCGACGGCTGGCTCGTGTCGGCGAGCGCGCGCGTCCTCCAGAAGCTCGACCGGCCCTACCCATCGCTGCCGCGGATCTGGGTGCCCCGCTCGGTCGACGTCTCCGTCAACTCCACCCTGGGCGGTCTGGGGGCGCAGGGGGTCGCAGCCCTCGCGCCGCTCCGCCCGCTAAAGGTCGCTGCGGAGGTGCGCGAGGTGCGCCCGGGCGACGGCGCGCTGACGCTCGTACTCGGGTCCGGCACGGAGCTGCGGCTCGGAAACGCAGGCGACCTCCGGCTGAAGCTCGCGATCGCGAAGACGCTCCTGCCGCTCGCCGTGGGCGCCCGCTATGTCGACGTCAGCGTCCCGGAGCGGCCTGTCGCCGGCTACAACCCTCAAGTCGAAGGTTGAGGTTTAGTGTTTCTCCCTGCAAATGGCGTTGACATGCGGTACGGCAGCACCTACCCTGAGGCCGCCGAGAAGGTTCCGGCGCCCGAATCCTGAAGTAGACATCGAGAGTCGAGGAACTGGACGTCATCATGAGCATGAGAGATCAAACCGGGACATACCTCGCCGTCCTGAAGGTGATCGGGGTCGGCGGCGGGGGGACGAACGCGGTCAACCGGATGATCGAGGCCGGCCTCACCGGCGTCGAGTTCATCGCGGTGAACACGGATGCGCAGGCGCTGCTGATGAGCGACGCCGACGTGAAGATCCACATCGGCTCCAAGGTGACGCGCGGGCTCGGCGCCGGCGCCGACCCGGAGGTCGGACGGGCGGCGGCCCAGGAATCGCGCGACGAGTTGAAGGACGCGCTCAAGGGGTCGGACATGATCTTCGTCACGGCGGGCGAGGGCGGGGGAACGGGGACGGGAGCTGCCCCGACGGTCGCGGAGATCGGGCAGGAGCTCGACGCGCTGACGGTCGGCGTGGTCACCAAGCCCTTCGCCTTCGAGGGCCGCGTCCGGTCCGAGCGCGGCGAGGTCGGGATCAACCAGATGCGCGAGCACGTCGACACGCTGATCGTGATCGAGAACGACCGCCTGCTGCAGGTCGTCGAGCGGAAGACGTCGGTCGTCGAGGCGTTCAGGCTCGCCGACGACGTCCTTCGCCAGGGCGTGCAGGGCATCACCGACCTGATCACGGTGCCGGGGCTCGTCAACCTCGACTTCGCCGACGTGCGGACGATCATGCGCGACGCCGGCTCGGCGCTGATGGGGATCGGGACGGCGTCGGGCGAGAACCGTGCCGCGGAGGCGGCTCGGGTCGCCGTCTCGTCGCCGCTGCTCGAGTCGTCGATCGAGGGCGCGACCGGAATCCTGCTCAACGTCACCGCCGGCCCGGACGTCGGCCTGTTCGAGGTGAACGAGGCGGCCGAGGTCGTGACCGCGGCGGCGGATCCGAACGCGAACATCATCTTCGGAGCCGTGATCGACTCGGCGATGGGGTCGGAGGTTCGCGTGACCGTGATCGCGTCGGGTTTCGGCCAGCGCCGCAAGAGCCGGCGGCCGGAGCGCCAGCGTGGGTCCGTCGCTGAGGCCCCGGTCGTGCGCAGTCCGAGCGAGGGCTTCGACGTCCCCTCGGACATGCTCGACGTGCCGTCGTTCCTCCGCGACAGCTAGCAGGACGTCAAACCGGCGTGGAGTAGCATCCGCGCCGGTGCAGACGCTCCGGCGCACACCGCTCCACGACCGGCACGTCGCCCTCGGGGCGCGGATGGTGCCCTTCGCGGGCTGGGAGATGCCGGTGCAGTACGAGGGCGTGATCGCCGAGCACCGGGCGGTGCGGGAGGACGCAGGCGCGTTCGACGTCTCGCACATGGGCGAGCTGGAGGTCGAGGGGCCGCAGGGGCGCGCGCTCCTCCAGTCGCTGCTCTCGAACGACGTCGAGCGGATCGAGCCCGGCGCGGCGCAGTACACGCTGTTGACGAACGAGCGCGGCGGGATCGTCGACGACCTGATCGTCTACGAGCTCGACCCCTTCCGGTTCCTGCTGATCGTGAACGCGTCGAACCGGGACGCCGACTACGAGTGGCTGAAGGAGCGCGAGGTGCGCGGTTCGGACGTGCGGGATGTGTCCGACGAGTACGGCCTGATCGCGGTGCAGGGGCCGCGCGCGCTCGAGCGGCTCGAGCTTCCGCCGGCGCCCGCGTTCACCTTCGCCGAGGGCGAGATCGCCGGCATCACGTGCATGGTCAACCGGACCGGCTACACGGGCGAGGAGGGCGTGGAGCTGCTCGTGATGGCGGACGAGGCCGGCGAGCTGTGGGATGCGGTGCTCGAGCGCGGCGTGCACCCCTGCGGGCTCGCGGCGCGCGACAGCCTGCGTCTCGAGGTCTGCTACCCGCTGCACGGGAACGACATCGGCCCCGACACGGATGCGATCTCAGCCGGCCTCGGGTGGGTCTGCGCGCTCGAGAAGGACTTCACCGGCGCCGACGTGCTGCGGCGGATCAAGGAGACGGGCCCGGAGCGGCGGCTGGCGGCCTTCGTGATGGAAGAGCGGGCGGTGCCGCGCCAGGGCATGCCGATCGTCGAGGGAGGCGAGGTCACGTCGGGGACGCATTCCCCGATGCTCGATCAGGGCATCGGCATGGGCTACGTCCCCTCGGAGCTCGCACAGCCCGGTCAGGAGCTGACCATCGACGTCCGCGGGAAGCAGCGGCGCGCCCGCGTCGTCCCCAAGCCGATCTACCGACGAGAGGAGCGAGCAAGTGCCGACTGAGAGGCAGCCGGAGAGCTATCCGGAAGAGCTCAGGTACCACCCCGAGCACGACTGGGCCCGCATCGAGGGGGAGACCGCCACCCTCGGTATCACCTGGTACGGCCAGGACGCGCTCGGCGACCTCGTCCACTACGAACCTCCCGACGTGGGCGCGAACCTCACGAAGGACGGCGGATACGGCGAGGTCGAGTCCGTCAAGGCGGTTTCCGACCTGATCGCCCCGCTGTCGGGCGAGGTCCTCGAGGTCAACCAGAAGGTGATCGACGCGCCCGAGACGGTGAACGAGGACCCGTACGGAGAGGGCTGGCTCGTGCGCATCCGGATGAGCGACCCCAGCGAGACGGATGCCCTGATGGACGCCGAGGCGTACAAGGCACACTTGACCACGCTTTGAGCTTTCTCTCGCTGACCGACGCCGACCGCGAGGAGATGCTCGCCGCGATCGGCGTCTCCTCGGTGGAGGAGCTCTTCCGCGACATCCCGGAGGGCGTGCGGTTCCGGGGCGACCTCGAGCTCGAGCCCGCCCTGTCTGAGCCCGAGCTCGTGGCGCACCTCGAGGAGCTCGCGGGCCGGAACGTGCCGGCCGGGCGCGAGCTGTCGTTTCTCGGCGCCGGCATCTACGACCACTACGTGCCCGCCGCCGTCAACGCGATCCTCTCCCGGGGCGAGTTCCTGACCGCGTACACGCCCTACCAGGCCGAGATGAGCCAGGGGATGCTCCAGGCGATCTTCGAGTACCAGACGGCGATCTGCGAGCTGACCGGCATGGACGTGTCGAACGCGTCCGGCTACGACGGCACGACGGTCGCCGCCGACGCGACCTACATGGCCCGGCACGTGACCGGACGCTCCAGGGTGGTCGTGACGGAGGCGACCAATCCGCAGGTCCGCCAGGTCGTGAAGACGTACGCGCCGGGCTTCGGGCTCGAGGTCGTCGAGGTGCCGCATCGCTCCGGCACGACCGACCCGGACGAGGTCGCCGCGGCCGCGCAGGACGCGGCCTGCGTGATCTTCCAGCAGCCGAACTTCTTCGGTTGCCTGGAGCCCGCGCCGGATCTCGCCGCGGCTGCAAGCGACGCCGGCGCGCTGGCGGTCGCGCACGTCGACCCGGTGTCGCTCGGCGTGCTCGAGGCACCCGGCAACTACGGCTGCGCGCTCGCGATCGGCGAAGGCCAGAGCGCCGGAAACACCCCCTCGTTCGGCGGTCCGCACTACGGGTTCCTCGCGTGCCGCTCCGACTACATCCGCCGCATGCCGGGCCGCATCGTCGGCGAGACGACCGACACGGCCGGCGCGCGCGGCTTCGTGCTGACGCTGGCGACGCGCGAGCAGCACATCCGGCGTGAGAAGGCGACCTCGAACATCACGACGAACCAGACCCTGCTCGCGCTCGGCGGGCTCGTCTACCTGACCTGGCTGGGGCCGCAGGGCCTCCGGGAGCTGGGCGAGACCTGCCTGGCCCTCGGCGACTACGCGAAGAAGCGGCTCGTCGAAGCCGGGGCCGAGCTCGCGTTTCCCGAGCAGACGACGTTCAAGGAGTTCGCCGTCCGCGTCGGCCGCGCCGGCCGAGAGATCGTCCGCGCGGCACGTGAGCGGGGCGTCCATCCCGGCTATGCACTCGGCCGCGACTACGAAGGAATGGACGACTGCCTCCTCGTCGCGGTGACCGAGAAGCGCACCCCGGCCGACATCGACCGGCTCGCGGAGGTCCTCTCGGAGGTCGCGGGATGAAGCTCATCTACGAGCGCTCGCAGCCCGGCCGCCGCGCGTCGAGCCTGCCGCGGCACGACCTCCGGGTGCCCGAGATTCCGCCCGAGCTGGCCCGCGCGTCACCGCCGCGGCTCCCGGAGGTGTCCGAGCCCGAGCTCGTCCGTCATTTCACGGAGCTCACTACGCGCAACTTCGGCATCGACACCGGCTTCTACCCGCTCGGGTCGTGCACGATGAAGTACAACCCGCGCGTCAACGAGCGGGCCGCGCTGCTCGGCGGCTTCCGCGATCTCCACCCGTTGCAGGAGGAGGAGGGTGCGCAGGGCGCGCTCGAGCTCGAGTGGCGGCTGCAGGAGATCCTCGCCGAGGTGTGCGGTCTCGACGCCGTGTCGCTCCAGCCTGCCGCGGGCTCGCAGGGCGAGCTGACCGGTCTGATGCTCTTCCACGCCTACTTCGCCGACCGCGGCGAGGACGAGCAGCGCCGCGAGATCGTCATCCCCGACACCGCGCACGGCACGAACCCCGCCAGCGTCACGATGGCCGGCTACCGGCTCGTCGGCGTCAAGACGGACCCGCGCGGGAACATCGACGTCGAGGACCTGCGCGGAAAGGTCGGCCCGCAGACCGCCGGCCTGATGCTCACGAACCCGTCGACCCTCGGCCTCTTCGACGAGAACATCGAGGAGATCAAGCGGATCTTCAACGGCGCGGGCGCGCTCATGTACTACGACGGCGCGAACCTGAACGCCGTCTGCGGAATCTCGCGGCCCGGTGACATGGGGTTCGACGTCGTCCACATCAACCTGCACAAGACGTTCTCGCAGCCGCACGGCGGCGGCGGTCCGGGCGGCGGCCCGATCGCGGTCACGAAGGCGCTCGAGCCGTTCCTCCCCGTGCCCGCGGTCGTCAAGGACGGCGATCGCTTCCGGCTCGACTTCGACCGGCCGAAGTCGATCGGCAAGGTGCGCGCGTTCACGGGCCCGTTCGGGGTCTTCGTCCGCTCGTACGCGTTCATCCGGTCCTACGGCCCGCAGCTGCGCGAGATGTCGGAAGCGGCGGTGCTGAACGCGAACTACCTGCTCGCGCGGCTGAAGGACGCCTACGAGCTCCCGTTCGACCGGCTGTGCATGCACGAGTTCGTCCTCTCGGCGCGCAACCTGAAGCGCGAGCACGGAGTCTCCGCCCTGGACGTCGCGAAGCGGCTGATGGACTACGACATCCACCCGCCGACCGTCTACTTCCCGCTGATCGTGCCCGAGGCGCTGATGATCGAGCCGACCGAGACCGAGCCGAAGGAGCGCCTCGACGAGTTCTGCGACGCCATGCTGGCGATCGCGCACGACGCCGCGGCCAATGCGGACGTGATCCGCGCTGCCCCGCACACGCGGCCGGTCCGGCGGCTGGACGAGGTCAAGGCCGCGAAGCGCGCGGTCGTCCGGTACGGCTTCGAGAACCACCCCGACCTGTCGGAGGCGGCGGCGGTCGCGGCTCCCAAAGGGGTCTAGTGGACCGCCGCGAGCGCGAGCGCATCCTCGGCGAGCACGCCCCGCGGGACCAGAGCGTCCGCGAGCGGCGGCTGGCCGACCGGCTCGAGGAGGATCTCGAGGGCAGCCCGGTGCGCGGCAAGCCGCTGGAGCGCCGGCTCCGCAACTTCTCGCTCGCCGCCGACCGGTATGCCGTCTCGCTCGCAGGCCCGCCCGCGTACTCGCGGCGCCTGCGCGAGATCGAGGAGGAGACGGCGGCGCACGAGCAGGCGCTCGAGGAGGCGTGGCTCGACCTCGCCGAGCAGCACCGCGGCGAGCCGAACGAGTTCGCCCGGCGCTGGCGACGGCTCGCGAGCGACTGGAGCTTCCACGCCGTCAACGAGCTGATCGAGCGGCACAACCTCTACTACCCGACCGAGGCGCGGCTGGCGATGGATCCCCGCACCGGCGACTTCGTCCTCGTCGGCGGCCGGCCGTACCGGCGCCGGCTGCTCGACGCCGGCTGGGTCCTCGAGCGCTTCCCGGCCGAGCTTTCCCGCCGCGCGGCGGCGTGAGGTCGTTCGCGACGGCGAGCGCGCGCAATCAGGCTGGCGAGGAGGAGTAGGCCGCAGCGCACGCAGTTTGAGCCGGACGGCCTATTGACCGGCGCCCTACGCGCGCCGATGCTGTCCCGCATGTGGTGGCGGCGGTACTGGAAGGGTGTCGATCGGCTCGAGGACTCGCTCGCGCGGTTGCGGGAGCGCGTCGTTCCGCCGGCGGGTGCGGCCGCGATCCGTCCGGTCTTCGAGGACGAGGACGCGATCGACCTGCGGCTCTTCCCGATCGTCGGCAGAGACGTCTGTTACCCGGTCGCCGCGCTCCTTTCGCGCGGCAAGCTCGAGGAGGCGGGACGCCTCGTCTCCGACCGCGCCTGGGTCGCCTCGACGCCGCTGTACGGCTAGGAACGTTGTGGCGACCGCCCAGGTGGTCGCTACTCAGGAACGTGACTCTTGGCGGGACCCGGCACGAGCAGCGTGTGGCTCTCGACGATCGCCTCGGCGACCTCGATCAGCCTGCGGCCGTTGGTCTGGGAGTGGTGGCGGAGCATCTCGAAGGCTGCGTCTTCGTTCATCGCATGGCGCGCCATGAGGATGCCCTTCGCCTGCTCGATCTTCGCCCGGCGGCCGAACGCACCTTGGAGGTTCTGGTACTCGGCGAAGCGACGGAGGGTGATGTCCAGCGCGCTCTGCATTTCTTCCGGGTCGCCGTCCACGATGTAGGCGAACACGCCCCGCTTGGCCGCCTCGTTGACGTACGCGGGATCCTTCGCGTCGAGCAGGGCGATCACCGGGCAGGCGGCTTCATGGACGATCTCTGAGATCAGTCCGAGCGCGTGTTCGGAGCTGAGCCCCAGGCCGACAAGCGCGACGTCCGGGCGCTCTCTGGCCGTGGCCGGGCCCACGGCCCTGACGTCGGACTCGTGGGCGACTACCTCGTGGCCGAGGCTGGCCACGAGCCCCGCAAGCTGCCGCAGGCGCTCAGGGCTCTCGTTCGCGATCAGGACGCGGAGGTGGGAAAGCTCTTCAGCCATCGAAACGGCCAGTTTAGAAGCTGGATGTGTGTATACACTGGCTTACAGCGACGTCCCAACCTTCGCGGCGTCGCAGTCAACGGGGGCGTAAACAACCGGCCCCCTCAACCGCCCTCAACAGTCAGGTCGGAGTTTCGAGCAACGCCCTGCCAGAGCAGCCCGGCCGGGTCGTCCAGGTTGATCGACCGTTGGGGGTGAGGAAGTGATACGGGTAGCTGCAGGAAGCCCGGAGCGGGGGGCTCTCGTCCGTGAACTCGTCGGCCTGTTCGGGGGTGAGTGCGTGTCGCTCGACGCGGCGGGCGAGATCGAGGTTCGGCCTCTGAGCGACTCGGATCGGGCTGTCGTGGACGTTCTCGATGCTGTCGAGCGGTGGCTTTGGGAGACCCGTCTGGACTGCACGCAGGTCTGGGTCGGGGATCACTCCTACCGCGTCGAAGGACCGCGGTCCGGCCGGCCGCCGTCGATGAGCCGCGCGAATCCGCGACGACCGCGCTCGAAGCAGCGACAGAGGAGCCTGAGATGAGCGAGACCGCCCCCCACAACGGCACCGCCAGCGGCGACGTGCTGGCGCAGCTGAGCGCCGTCGAAGCGGAGAACGCACAACTTCGCCAGGCGCTCGAGAGTCGCGTCGTCATCGAGCAGGCCAAAGGTGTCCTGCACGAGCGCTTCGGGTGGGAGGTCGACGACGCCTTCGAGGTCCTCCGGTACGCCGCTCGAAGCGCGCGGAGAGACCTCCACTCCCTGGCAGCAGAGGTCGTCAACGCAGAGGCGACGCCCAATCCCGTCGTTGTTGCGCTCGCCCGCAGCACGCGTTGGCGGGCCGCGCGGATGCGCGAGCACGCAGAGGCGCAGCGCGACCGTGCGCATCAGCTCGAGGTGCGGATACACGGGATGCAGGAGCGACTGATGGCAACGGGCAAGGCGTGACAAATGAAGCGCGAGACGGGTTGGAGAACCGTCGTTTACACCGGAGCGCGCAGGACAGTCAGTTGCGAAGGGCCGACGGCCTAGACCTCGCCGGTTGGCCCCTCGGGGAGACGGCGGCCCGTCGCCAGAAGGCCGCCGGCGCCCTCTGAGCAGCCCGTCGGCACGGCCGTGGACGCTCCGCCGTCCTGCTCAGGCGACGCGCGCGGCGAGCTGGCCGCAGGCAGCGTCGATGTCGCGCCCGCGACTCAGGCGCACCGTTGTGGGGATGCCCGCCCGTTCGAGCACCGACTTGAAGGCCGCCACGCTGTTCCGCGTCGAGCCGGTGTAGGGGAGACCCTCGGCGGAGTTGAACGGGATCAGGTTCACCTTGAACGCCTTCGGGTCGAGCAGCCGTGCAAGCTGGGCCGCCTGCTCGACCCGGTCGTTGACGCCGGCGAGCATCACGTACTCGACGAAGACCTTCCGGCCGCGAAGCTCGACGTAGCGCCGGCACTCGCCGACGACGTCGGTCAGCGGGTAGCGGTCGTTGACCGGCATCAGGGTCGAGCGAAGGCCGTCTTCCGGAGCGTGCAGCGAGAGTGCGAGGCGAATCGGCTCCTCGACCTCGTCGACGAACCGGCGCAACCCCGGCAACCAGCCGACGGTCGAGAGCGTCGTCCGGCGGTGCGTGATGCCGGCGTCCGGAAGCCGCCGGGCGGCGGCGAGCACGGCATCGAGGTTCAGCATCGGCTCGCCCATGCCCATGAAGACGCAGTGGTCGACGGGCTCGAGGCGGCGGAAGTGGAGCGCCTGGTCGAGGATCTCGGATGCGCTGAGATTGCGACCGAACCGCATCTGGCCGGTGGCGCAGAACGTGCAGGTGAGCGGGCAGCCGGACTGCGAGGAGACGCAGATCGACCGGCGCCCGTCGCGATAGCGCATCAGGACGGCTTCCACCGGCTTCCCGTCGGTGGTGCGGAACAGCGTCTTCGCCGTGCCGTCGCGGGATTGCGTCTCGCGCTCGACCGTGAGCGTCGAGAACGGCACGTGGCGCGTCAACTCGGTGCGCAGCGCCGCGGGGACGTTCGTCATCTCGTCGTAGCCGGCGGCGCCACCCGCCGCCCAGCGCCAGATCTGGGCGGTGCGATAGGCCGGCTCGCCGCGCCCCGCAAGGAAATCGGAGAGGAGCGAGAGGTCCACGCGGGCACGGTAGCGCGGCCGCTGCAATCGGCACAGAATCGATCCGGCCGCGTCGCAGACGCGTCACCGCCGCCGCAGTAGCATCGCTTGCGAGGGTGGCGGGCGGCATCCCCACCCTTTATGGGCGGGGGTGCGGTCGTATTCCGGTCGGTCGCGCGCGTCCGGCAGAAATGCCGCGCCGACGCCGCTAGGCTGCTCTCCGTGATCGACCTCCGCTCCGACACCGCTACGAAGCCGACCCCGGCGATGCTCGCCGCGATGACCTCCGCCGAGCTCGGCGACGAGCAGGCACGCGAGGACCCGACGGTCAACGAGTTGCAGCGCCGCGCGGCGCAGCTGCTGGGGCACGAGTCCGCGCTCTTTCTGCCGACCGCGACGATGGCGAACCAGATCGCGCTTCGAGTCTCGACGCGCTCGGGAGGGCAGCTGATCGCCGAGGAGCGGACACACGTCCTGATCTACGAGGCGGGCGGGCCGGCGGTCCATTCCGGTCTCGTCACGCGGGGCCTGCCGGGCGTCGCCGGACGGATCAGCGGTGAGCAGATCCGGACGGTTGTCGAGACCGCCGACGAGTTTCAGCCCGCGAGCATCGTGGTGCTCGAGCAGACACATCGCAGCGCGGGTGGCCGGGTGTGGCCGCTCGACGAGCTCCGCGGCGTGATCGATTCGGCGCGCGAGCTCGGGCTTGCGGTTCACCTCGACGGTGCGCGGCTCCTGAACGCATCCGTGGCGAGCGGCCTGCCGCCCGCCGCCTTCGGCGGCCTCGCCGACACCGTCACCGTGTGCTTCTCGAAGGGGCTCGGCTGCCCGCTCGGTGCGATCCTCGCCGGTTCGGAGCAGCGGATCGCGGAGGCGTGGCGGCTGAAGTTCCTGTTCGGCGGCGCGCTCCGGCAGGCCGGCGTGGTCGCCGGCGCGATGCTGTACGCCCTCGACCACAACGTCGAGCGGCTCGCCGATGATCACGCGCGGGCCAAGCGGCTCGCGGAGGGACTCGCCGCAGCAGGGTTGCCCGTCGACGTCGATGCCGTCGAGACGAACTTCGTCGGGATCGACGTCGCGTCGGCAGGGATCGACGCCGCCGAGGCGCGCGCCCGCATCGGCGAGCACGGCGTCCTTCTCGGGCTGCTGCGGCCGGGTGTCCTGCGTGCCGCCACCCACCTCGGGGTCAGCGACGAGGACATCGACAGCGCGATCGAGGTAATCCCGCGCGCGCTCGGCGTGCCCGTCGCCGCCTGAGAGCTAGCGCCCGCCGGCCTTGTAGAAGACGACCGCGGCGCCTGCGTACGCGACGATCAGCGCCGCGCCCCGCCAGCTGCTCGAGCGGCCGTGCACGAGGAGCAGGGCGGTGAGGATCGCGGCGACGCCGAGCACGCCGATCTCCACCTGCCGGAACGCCAGCGTCAGCGGCTTCACGGCCCACGACAGAAGGGCGACCGCAGGGATGAGGAACACGGCGACCTGCGCGCTGGACGAAAGCGCGATCTCCGTCGCGAGCTTCACGTGGCCGCGGCGGGCGACGACGACTGCGCCGCCGTGCTCGGCCGCGTTGCCGACGATGGCGACAATGACCGCAGCGACGAAGAAGTCGCTGACGTGCACCTTCTCGGCGAAGTCCTGAATCGAGTGGACGAGCAGCTCCGCGACGAACGCCGTCACGGCCGTCGCGATCGCGAGGACGCCGAGCGAGGCGGGTAACGACCAGGTCTCCTCCTCGATCTCCTCCGACACGAACGTCGCTCGGTGCCGGCGGAGCTGGACCCAGGTGACGACGACGTAGACGACGAGGAGGGCGATCGAGACCGGCAGCGAGAGGATCTGCAGCGAGTGCCTGTTGGTGTCGCCTTCCCAGGCCGGCACCGCGACGATCAGAAACGCGGCCGTGGCGAGCACGACGAGCCCGATCGAGATCATCGCCGACTCCCGATCGATGCGCTGCGCCGGGCCGACGAGCAGCGAAAACCCGAGTACGAGCAGGAGATTTCCGACGACGCTCCCTGTCAGGGAACCGCGGACGACCTCGAAGAGACCGTCGGCGACGGCGAACATCGCGATGATCAGCTCGGGGGCGTTGCCAAAAGTGGCATTGAGGAAGCCGCCGATTCCGGGACCCGTGTGCTGGGCCGCGTGCTCCGTCGCCTCGCCGATCAACCACGCGAGTGGAATCAGCGAGACCGCCGCGAGGATGAAGATCGTCATCTTTCCCGGATGGACGGTGAGATCGATGACGATCGTGAGCGGCGCGAGGCCCAGCGAAGCCCAGAGGAGCCGACGCGCCACTGAGGCCTAGCCTAGCGGCGCTCGTGCGGCGGCATGCCCGAACGCACCTGCGCCGGCCTATGCCGAAAACTCGCTCGTTTGTCAAGTCTTGCGCAGCGCAAAACTCCAGGCTCACAATCCACCTATGGAGCTCAGTCGGACCGCCGTCGAATCACTGCCGCTCAGGCCTCAGGACGAGGTCGAGTGCCGGCGGTGCGGCGTCCACTGCGACAAGATCGTCTACCCGGCGGCGTGCCTCGAGCGCGCGTGCCCCTTCGTCTACGCGTACGAGGAGTTCGGGCACACGTACATCGGGTGCATGCAGAAGGTCTACGACGTCGAGATCGACGTCGACCTCCTGCGGGCAGCCGAGTCGAGGCGGGGCGGGTTCGGCGCCGTCCGGTCGAAGCGGCAGCCGCTGCCGATGTGCCGCGTCGAGGTGGAAGAGACGTACCGTCACCGCGGCGACGAGCTCGGCTGCGTCAACCCCGAGTTCTCCGAGCTCCCGGTCGGCCGCCCGACGTTCCGCGTCTTCGCCCAGCTGCGCTAGCGGCGGCTTCGCCGCCGGCTAGCTCTCATGGGGGGAATGGCCGGTTCCCCCCATGGACCCCCTCCCCGTCTGCTGCCGGCGAGCCTTTCGATGCCGCGCCCGCCATGTTGGTCGCTGCGGCGTGATGGGCCCACGCCGAAGCGCCAGTCGTCAGGTCCAGCGGGCGTGGAGTTCTCTGAGCTTGCGCATGTCGTTCTCGTCCGGTCCGTGGTTGTCCGGGCCGGGGACTTCCATCACCGCGGGCAGGCCCTGGAGCGAGGGGTGGCCGAGGAAGACGCCGAGCTTCTCGCCGAGCAGCCCCTCGCCGATGTTCGCGTGCCGGTCCCGGTTCGAGCCGAGCGGCGCCTGCGCGTCGTTCACGTGCAGCGCCCGCAGCCGGTCGAGCCCGATCCGCGAATCCAGCTCGCCGAGCAGCCCGTCCAGAGCCTTCCGGTCGGTCACGTCGTACCCGGAGACCCAGAGGTGGCAGGAGTCGAGGCAGACGCCGAGTCGCTCGTGCCGGTCGAGCGCCTCGTACAGCGCGGCGAGCTCGTCCAGTGAGCGGCCGATCGTGCCGCCCGCCCCCGCCGAGTTCTCGATCAGCAGCCAGGTCGTCTCCGAGCACCGCTCGAGCGCCTGGGCGAGCGCAGGCACGACCCGCTCCAGCCCCGCCTCGAACCCCGCCCCCTGGTGGGAGCCGACGTGGAAGATCACCGCGTCGGCCTCGATCGCGCACGCCGCGTCCACCGTCGAGCGCAGCGTCGTGCCGCTCTTGGAGTAGAAGTCGTCGTTCGGGCTCGCCAGGTTGAGGAGGTAGAGCGCGTGGACGACGACGGCGCCGATCCCGAGCTCCGCGCGCCGCTCGCGGAACGCGGCGAGGTCGGCCGGGTCGTGATCGGGGAACCGCCACGCCCGCGGGCTCTGGACGAACAGCTGCAGCGAGTCGACGCCGAGCGTGCCGGCGCGGTCGAGCGCCTTCTTGACCCCGCCGGAGCAGTGGGCGCCGAGCAGCACGGCCGTACGATACGGAGCCGATGGCCGTTCGCGTGCGCATGGCTCCGAGCCCCACGGGCTTCCTGCACATCGGCGGCGTGCGCACCTTTCTCTTCAACTGGCTGTTCGCACGCGGCCGCGGCGGCGAGTGCCTGCTCCGGATCGAGAACACGGACGTCAGCCGCGAGGTCGCCGAGGCGACCGAGCAGATCCAGCGGTCGCTGCAGTGGCTCGGGATCGACTGGGACGGCGCCGTCAGCTTCCAGCTCGACGCGATGGATCGCTGCCGCGACCTCGCGCAGCAGCTCGTCGCCGAGGGGAAGGCCTACGAGGACGAGGGGGCGATCCGGTTCCGGATGCCCGACGAGGGCGTCACGGCGTGGGAGGACGCGGTGCTCGGCCGGATCGAGGTTCCGAGCGAGGAGCTCGAGGACCTCGTCCTCGTCCGCTCGGACGGCCGGCCGACCTACAACTTCGCGAACCCGGTCGAGGACATGGACGATGCGATCACGCACGTGATCCGCGGCCGCGACCACGTCTCGAACACGCCGAAGCAGCTCCAGATCCTCGCCGCCCTCGGGCACGAGCCGCCCGTCTACGCGCACGTTCCCGACGTGCTCGGAGACGACGGGAAGAAGCTCTCGAAGCGCCACGGTGCGACGTCCGTCGACGAGTTCCGCGCCGCCGGCTACCTCCCCGACGCGCTGATGAACTTCCTCGCCCTGCTCGGCTGGGCGCCCGACGGCGAGACGACGATCATGAGCCGTGACGAGCTGATCGAGCGGTTCTCGCTGGAGCGCGTCGGCGCGAGCCCCGCGACCCTCGACTACGAAAAGCTCGACTGGATGAACGGCGTCTACCTCCGGGCCCTGCCCGCCGAGCAGTACGCCGGCGCGCTCGTCGCCTATCTGCACGAGCAGGGCTACGACTGGCCCGCCGAGCGGATCGGCGCGTCGGTGCCGCTCGTCCAGGAGAAGATCGAGCGCCTCGACCAGTTCCCGGACTACGCCGGGTTCCTGTTCCGTCCTGTCGAGCCGCCGCCCGAGCTCCTGGACGGCCGCCGAGACGTCCTCGGGGCGGCGGAGCAGGCGCTCGCGGGCGTCGAGCCCTTCACCGCCGAGCACATCGAGGCGGCGCTACGCGCTCTGGCGGACGGGCTCGGGTTGAAGCCGCGTGACGCGTTCCAGCCGATCCGTGTCGCGGTGTCGGGGTCGCAGGTCTCGCCGGGGTTGTTCGAGAGCATCGAGTTGCTCGGGCGAGACGAAGCGCTGGAGCGCATCAGGAGCGCGGCGGCGGTAGCGGCTTAGGCCGCGCCAGTGGATCGAGCGCACGCTGGAACTCGCGCCAGGCGCGCCGACGAAACCGCGGCGTCGGCTGCAGATAACGATCGTCGGTGCGGTCCAGGTCATGTTCCTTCTTCGCCACGCTAAACAGGGAACGGCGCGCTGCTGCCTGGAGTTACGGGCGCTGCACGAGAAGGCTGCCGGCGACGAGCGCGAGGCCCGCCGCCCAGAGCGGCCAGACGATCAGGACGGCGCCGGTCGCGAACGCGGCGACGCCGAGGACGGCGAGAGCAGCTGCGGCGGCCGCGCCCTGCGGCCGCGCGGCCG
>DATENZ010000158.1:0-5227 GCA_035274625.1 Gaiellaceae bacterium | reverse complement strand
GGCAGCCGTCGTCGGCGCGGGCGTGAACGGGCGAGCGGCCGCCCGAACGTTCCTCGCCCGCGGCCAGGACGTCCTGCTCTGGGACGTCGACCCGGCCCGTGCCGAGGCGGCAGCGGCCGAGCTCGGCGCGCGAGTCGCGGCCAGCCGCGACGAGGCGCTGGCCGTGGACCGCCTAGTGACGGTGACGCCCGGACACGAGATCCTGCTCGACCGTGGCACCCTCCGACCAGGCCAGCACGTCAGCCTGATGGGCGCCGACGGCCCCGGGAAGGCGGAGATCGCCGTCGGTGAGCTCGCGCGGACACACGCGTTCTGCGACGACTGGGAGCAGGCGAGCCACAACGGCGAGCTCGCACACGCAGTCGAGGCGAAGGTGCTGAGACGAGAGGACGTGACCGAGCTCGGCGCCGTCCTTGCCGGAACCGCCCCGGGGCGCCAGTCCGACGACGAGATCACGGCCTTCGACTCGACCGGCCTGGCGATCCAGGACCTGGCGATCGCACTCGCGGCGGTCGAGCGTACGGCTGAGCTCGACCTGCCGGAAATCGCGCTCTAGAGGCCGGCCAGAGCGCCGGCGCCGCAGAACGGCTCGAGCGCGGCGGAGAGCTCCTCCACGGTAGGGCGCGCGTCCGGCTCCGGCTCGAGGCACGCGTCGATCGCGTCCGCAAGAGCGCGCGGCAGCCGGCGGTGACAGCGGATCGACTCGAGGCGTCGCAGGAGCTGCGGAAACTCCTCGGGCCCCTTGGTCGGGCGGTACGCGGCGGCGGCCTCGTAGACCACGATCCCGATCCCCCAGACGTCCGCGGCCGGCCCGAGCACGCCGCCGCGAGCCTGCTCGGGCGACATGTACACCCGCGTCCCCGGACCCCGCTTCACATACCCCGGCTTCCGCGCGATGCTCAGGTCGATCAGCTTCGCGAAGCCGTCGACGACGATGTTCGCGGGCTTGACGTCGAGGTGGAGGTAGCCGCGACCGTGGAGGTACCGGATCGCGGAGCACAGCTGGACGCCGAGGATGGCGATGTCGTCGGCGGCGAGCCGCCTCGCCCGGTCTTGGATCAGCCGCTCGAGCGTCGCACCGGTCAGCGTCTCGAGGATCACGATCGGCTGCGGCCGGCGAACGAGCTCGTACGCTCTGACGATGTGCGGGTGAGAAAGCTCGAGGAGCAGCCTGCCCTCCCGGAGGAGCCGCGACCGCTCGCGGAGCTCGCAGAGGCGGTCGGGGCGCACGAGCTTCGCGACGCATCGAGAGCCCCGTTCGCTGCTCCAGACGTCGTACACGTCGAGGTAGTGGCCGCGGCTGAGCGCCTCCACGACGGTGTAGCCGCGGGCGAGCACCGCTCCACGCTCGAGCATCGGCGGCCCCGCCGGCCGGCGACGGCGCTTGCGCGGAGGTGCGTCGATCACGCGGGCACCGCCTCCGCGAGCTCGCGGAATGCCCAGAGCTGCGAATACGTGCCCTCGACGGCGAGGAGCTCCTCGTGCGACCCGCGCTCGACGACCACTCCGTCGTCGAGGACGATGATCCAGGATGCGTCCCGAACCGTCATCAGGTTGTGCGAGATGACGACCGTCGTCCGGTCGTGCATCAGGTTCCGGAGGGGACCGAGGATCTTGTCCGCCGACTCGTTGTCGAGCCCCGTCGTCGGCTCGTCCAGGATCAGGATCGGCGCATCGCGGATCATCGCCCGCGCGATCGCGACCCGCTGACGCTGCCCGCCCGACAACAGGCGGCCCTTCTCGCCGATCACGGTGTCGTAGCCGCGCGGCATCCTGGTGATGAACTCGTGCGCGTCCGCTGCCTTGGCCGCTGCGATGATCTCGCCCCGGGTGGCTCCGTTCCGTCCGTACGCGATGTTGTCCCTGATCGTGCCGTCGAAGACGAGCGTCTCCTGGAGGAGGAGCGCGAGGTTGTCGCGGAGCTCCGAGAGCCGCAGCTGGCGCAGGTCGTATCCGTCGAGGAGGACGGCTCCGCGCCGCGGGTCGTAGAAGCGAAGCAGGAGCTTGGCGATCGTCGACTTCCCTGCGCCGCTCGCGCCGACGAGCGCGACGGTCTCCCCCGGCTCGACGGAGAAGCTGACGTCTCTGAGGGCATCCCTGCGTGTTCTCGGGTAGCGGAACGTGACCGTGTCGAACGCGACCGCGCCGCGCGCTCTCCCCAACGTGCGGAGGCGCTTGCGCTCGCGAACGGCGGGACGCTCGTCGAGAAACTCGATGATCCGCTCGGCCGCGGCCGAAGCGCTGTAGACCGACGTCGTCAGACGGCCGAGACGCCGGACGGGGCTGTACAGCTGGCTGAGATAGGCGAGAAAGACGAGCATGCCGCCGAGCGAGAGACGCCCGTGCGAGAGCTCCCACGTCCCCATCCCGATCACGATCATCGCGCCGGCCAGCTCGATCAGGTTGACGATCGGGGAGAGGACGCCGCGGATTCGCGTTGCGGCCAGCGACGCGCCGAAGCTGGCGATGTTCTCGCGGTGGAACCGAGCCGTCTCGTCGTCCTCACGGCCATACGCCTGGACGAGGGCGACGTTCGACAGGGTCTCCTCCGCGACCGTGGTGATCGTCCCGCTCCGTCGCCGTTTTTCCCGTGAGGCCTGCTTGATCAGCCGGGCGAAGCGCTGGGCCACGAGCCAGAACAGCGGCGTGACGACGAGCGAGACGAGTGCCAGATCCCACTGCAGGTAGAAGAGGACGCCTGCGAAGAGGGCGATGCGGAGGACGTACGTGATCGCGTCCGCGACACCGGAAAGGACGAAGCTCTCGATCGAGGCGATGTCGCCGGTCAGCCGCGAGAGCATGTCGCCCAGGCGCCTCCGCTCGAAGAAGTCGAGCGAGAGCGCCTGCAGGTGGCGGAAGAAGCTCGTCCTCAGCTCGACGAGGAAGCGGCCGCCGACCCAGGCCATCAGGTAGCTGTCCGCAAAGCCGACGATGCCGCCCGCAAGCGTCAACCCGACGTACGCGAGCGCGATCCAGAGGAACGGCCCGAAGTCGTGGGGGACGAGGACCTTGTCGACGACGAGCTTGAACATCCAGATGCTCGCGGTATCGATCAGCGGGCCGAGGACGATGAAGACGAAGGTCAGGAGGAGCCACCGGCGGAAGCCGCGCGCATACGGCCAGAAGCGCCGCACGATTGCCAGCAGCGAGACCTGCGGCGCCGCCGCGACCATCGAGTCGTCCTGTTGCGGCGGTGACAACAACCGACGCAATGAGCTGGTCATTCCCTTTCTCCCGGCAAAGAGGCGGGCGAAGCCCCACGAAGGGGCTTCACCCGCTCAGCGCGTCCCGTCAGTGCGACGTCCGGGTCGTGCTGTTGTGCGTAGTCCTCGTCCTGCGAGTGGTGCTGCGGCGACTCGAGCCGCGCCGACTCGTGTGGCATCCGCCACCCTGCTTGCTCGCAGGGACGAGTCCCTTCAGGACATTGCCCATTCCACACCCCCTTCCCCTCGAATGGGCGCCGCTTGAAATGCCCTTACCAGTTCTTCACATGGCCGGTCTCGTTGTTTTCAAAACCGGATTCACGTGATCTCGACGAGCCGTCCGGGATCGAGGAGCGCGAGCACCGGATCGGCGTCCCCGAGGACTGCCCGGGCAGCGAGCTCGCCGCAGAGCAGCCCGAGCACGTTGCCGTGACCGGAGTACCCGCCGGCGACCCACACCCGCTCCTCACCCGGCACACGACCGACGACGGGAAGGAAATCGAGCACGAGCCCGAAGATGCCGGCCCACCGGTGCGTGACGGGAACCGGCCGGCCGACGAGCTCCGCGACAAAGGTCTCCAGCGCACCCTGGATCTGCGGCGTCAGCGCCTCCTCGGCCGTGAACTCGTCCTGGAGGGCCGAGTCCCGGAAGCCGCCGGCGAGGACGCGCCCGTCCGGCATCTGCTGCCAGTAGTCGAACCCGTGGCGCCCGTAGTGGGGACAGTCGAAGAGCCGCTCGGAGAGGGGCTCGGTCGCGATCATCTGGCCACGAGTCGGCACGATCAGCCCCTCGAGCCGGCCGAGCAGGCCGCTCGGATAACCGTCCGTCGCCACCAGCACAACGTCGGCATCCGCGTTGTCGATTGAGTCAACGCGGCTGTGCTGGCGGATCTCGACGCCGGCCTCGGCGGCGACGACGGCCAGCCTGCGCACCCACCGCGCGGGATGGAGCGTCCCGTCGCCGGGGTGGAAGATCGCGGCGAGGAAGCGGCCGCCCAGCGGCTCCTCGACCCACTCGGCCGCAAATCCGTCGTCGCGGAGCGCTTCGAGCTCGACGGCGAGCGCGTCGCGCTCCTCTTCGTCGCCGGCGAGCCGCAAACTGCCGGTTCGGCGGAACGCGTCGCCGGCCCTGGCCTCGAGCCGGTCGAGCGCGTCCTCCGTCAGCTGCCAGTACCGCTTCGCGTGCTCGCGACCGATCGTCTCGATCGTGACGTCGTACGGCGCCGCACCGCCCCGGAGCGCGAAACCGCCGTTCCGCCCGCTGGCGCCGCCGGCGATCTCACGCGCCTCGTGGAGACGCACCCGGAGGCCCGCCTCCGCGAGGACGAGCGCGGCGGCGCAGCCCGTGACGCCCCCTCCGACGACGACGACGTCGGCCGGCCCGTCGAGGCGGCGTTGCGGGATCGGCGGCGCAGGCTCGTCCAGCCAGTAGGACGTGCTGCCCATCCGGGCGAGGCTAGCGGGCACGAAAGATCCCCGCCGTCTCGGTCACGAGCCCGTTCAGCTCGAGCTCCGTCAGGGCAGCGGCGACGGCGCTCGCGTCCGTTCGCAGGCCGCGGACGAGCTCGTCGGCGGACGCGGCGCCGTCACGTAGGCGGGCGAGCGCTTCCTCCGCAGCGCCCGTGAGCGCGACCGTGGGCGCCTCGGCCGGAGCGAGCCCGAACACCTCGAGGACGTCGGCCGCGCCGGTTGCAGCCGTGGCGCCGAGCCGGATCAGCGCGTTCGTGCCTGCGGACAGCGCGCTGGTGATCTCACCGGGCACGGCGAAGACCTCCCGCCCCTCGTCGAGCGCCAGGTCGGCCGTGATCAGCGCACCGCTCTTGGCGCGCGCCTCGACGACGACGGTTGCGGCCGCCAGGCCGGCGACGATCCTGTTGCGTGCGGGGAAACGCCACGGCGTCGGCATGACCCCCGGGGGATACTCCGACACGATCAGCCCCTCGCGCGCGATCTTGCGGGCGAGCTCGGCGTGGCCCGCGGGGTAGTCGCGGTCGACGCCGCAGCCGAGCACGGCAACCGTGACG
>DATENZ010000157.1:0-12719 GCA_035274625.1 Gaiellaceae bacterium | reverse complement strand
CGACTTCCCCGAGCGCGAGGCCGAGCAGCGCGTGCGGCGTGCCGAGCGCGGCGCCGAGCAGGAGGAGATTCTGCTGGCGCTCGACGAGCTTGCCGCCTGGTACAGGGATCTGGTCGCGGCCGCGGCCGGCGCGGAGACGGTGGTCGTGCACTACGACCGGCTGGCGGAGCTGCGGGAGGACGGCACGGCCGACCGGATGCTCGGCGCAGAGCGCGCGGCCGAGATCGTCCGCGAGACGTGGCGGGGTTTCGAGGAGTTCAACGTCTCGCCCGCGCTCGCGCTCGAGGCGATGTTCGTGCGCGTGCGGCGCGAGCTCGCGTCGGCGGTTATTCCGGTGGGGTAACTCCTTCGGGGGGAATCGCGCGGCGAGCCCTGCGTCCGCGCCGAAATCGAGGTCATGAAGAGAGCGCTCTTCCTCGGCGCGCTGGCCGCCGTCGTCCTCGCAGTCGGAGGCTCCGCAGGTGCGGCCACGCCGCCGAAGGGGCCGGGCCACGAGGGCAAGCCGGCGGCGGCGAAGAAGGCGAAGAAGGGGAAGAAGCCGAAGCCTCCGAAGGGGGTCATCGTTCGG
The DNA here is from genome assembly GCA_035274625.1 of Gaiellaceae bacterium. Classification (GTDB taxonomy): domain Bacteria; phylum Actinomycetota; class Thermoleophilia; order Gaiellales; family Gaiellaceae; genus DATBLE01. Next base: position 12,151 of record DATENZ010000157.1, on the reverse strand, counting down.
CCGCAGCCGAAGCCGGGTCGCGCCCGCCCGGCGCCTCCGCGGCGCAAGCCCGCACCCGCCGTGGCGGCGACGCCGACTCCCGAGCCTGCCGAGACGGCCGACGATCAGGACGAAGGCGACGTCCCGACCGCGGACGACGAAGACACCGGCAACGCGGACGAGGGCGACGTCGACGACGCCGGCGAAGGTGATGCGGCCGACGTCGAAGGCGACGAGATCCAGGAGGACTCGGGCCCGGACGTGGACGACGACGAGGTCGGCGGCGACCTGGACGGCTAGCCCGCGACGGCGTGAACCGCGGTGACGTGGGCCTCGCCGGTGTCCTTCGGTAGCGCGGTCATCCAGACGACGACGTAGCGGCCGCTCGCGCCTTTCTCGAGCGCGAAGGTCGTCCGCCCGGTCAGCGGGCGGGCGGTCGAGACCGGCCGAAACGGGCCGGTCGGGGCGTTGCCGAGCTCGATCTGGGCGCTCGAGCCGGGCTCGTCCGTGGAGACGACGACGCGACTCATCGGCCGCCGCCGGCCGGCGTCGAGCACGAGGCCGACGCCCTTCTTGAAGAACCCGTTCCTGTAGTGCTCGGTCCTCCAGAAGGTCGTCGGGTCGCCGTCGACCGCGAGCGGCGCCAGGTCGTCGTTCTCGTGCTGATCGCCCTCGGGGTCGTACGCGCCGACGGCGTTGAGCGCGATCGCGGCCGGCTTCTTCGGCGCGGGCGCGGTCGTGGTGGCGGCGGTCGTCGTCTTCGCGGTCGTCCGCGTGGCGGCCGTTGTCGTCCCTTCACTCGAGCTGTTGCCCGAGGTCGCGCTGGCGATCGCGATCGCGGCCATGGCGGCCAGGAAGGCGATCAGCGCGCTGCCGGCAACGACGCGATTCATCGCGACACCATGTTGGCTGATATGCGCGGACTCGGCCCTTAATCCTCTGCCTCGAGCAGCCAGCGGGCTGTCTCGACGTGCTGCCGGTAGCGGCTGCCGAAGGACCACGCAATCGTCTGCGCGATCGACCAGAGTCGTGCGCGCTCACGATCGAGCGCGAGCTCGCTCGTCAGGCGGTCGAGGCGGCCGACGACGTGCCGCCGGCTGTGTCCGAGCTCGAGCGAGCGGACGATCGGCGCCACGCCGAACTCGCGCTCGCCCGCGAGCGGCTTCGGATCGATCACGAGCCACGGCTCTCGCTGCGCACGGAGGACGTTCTGCGCGTGCAGGTCCTGGTGGAGGAGCACCGCCTCGCCCTGCGACGCAGGCAGCGTACGCAGCGCTTCGAGCGACGTGGCGAGCAGCGCGTCGTCGAACGTGCGGCCGGCGCGCTCCCAGGTGTCCTCCAGGCTTTCCGCCCACCAGGCAGCCTCCTCAGCAAGCGGACGGAAGGGCGCCCCGGCCGGTTTCCACAGGCGTGGCAGGAGTCCGACGAGGACGTCCAGCGCGCCGTCCTGGCCGAGCTCGTCGAGCTGCGTGCCGGGCAGGCACCGCTCGAGGAGGAGCGCGTGACGTTCGGGGTCGTGCGCGAGCAGGCGGACGGCGCCGTCGCCGTCCCAGTGCGCGAGTGCCGCGGCCTCGTGCTCGCTCTCCCGGTCGGGGAACTGGACCTTCAGGACGGCTTGCGTGCCGTCCGGGAGCCTCGCGGCGACCGCGTAGGAGACGTGTGCGTCCGCGAACGGCTCGCCGAGCTCGAGCTGCCAGTCCGCGGCGCAGCCCGCTACGAGCTCCGGCAGCGCCTCGAGCCACGCGCCGCCGCCCTCGAGCTCCTGCAGCCACACGAGCCCGGCAGGCGGTGTCGCCGTCACGCCGGCGAGCCTACCCGGGGCGCCAGGGCCGGTCGCCCTGCGCCCGGCTATACTCGCGGTCGGCTCAACCAAGCCTTGCCGACGTAGCTCAGCTGGTAGAGCACTTCACTCGTAATGAAGGGGTCCCCGGTTCGAGTCCGGGCGTCGGCTCCACCTGAAAGCCCCGCTCCGGCGGGGTTTTCTGTCGCAAGCAGCAGCGCAGATCCGGCTCCAACGGCGACGTCGGGGGCAACAGATTGCTCGTGAGGACGAATCGGCGCCGCGCGAGTGGTTTACTCGCCAGATGCTGGATCGGCTCCCCGCGGTGTTCCTTCGAATCGAAGGGGCCGCCCTCTTCGCCGGCGCGATCACGCTCTACTTCCACGCCGACTATCAATGGTGGCTCTTCGTCGTCCTCCTGCTCGCGCCCGACGTCTCGGCGATCGGTTACCTGGTCGGCCCACGTGTCGGCGCCGCCGTCTATGACGCCGGCCACCTCGATGCGGTCCCGATCGCGCTCGCCGTCATCGGCGTGGTCACCGGCGAAGACGTGTGCACGAAGCTGGGGCTGATCTGGCTGGCCCACATCGGGATGGATCGAGCCGTCGGGTACGGGCTGAAGTACCCGACACACCACAAGGACACTCACCTCCAGCGGGTATAGCGCCGCCGCGCGCACCCGCCATGCCTCGCGCTCAGTCGCGAGACTCGGCCGTCACGCCGCCTGCCTGCAGCGCGACCGCGGCAATGACGACCCCGCCGCCGATGAGTGTGGTGGTGCTCGGGCGCTCCGAGAGCGCGAGCCAGACCCACAGGGGCCCAAGCACGATCTCGAGCAGGGTGATGAGTGCGACCTCCGCCGCGGGGATCAGTCGGGCGCCGATCGCGAGGAAGGCGAGGCCGAGGGCGATCTGACCGACACCGAGCAAGATGATCAGGAGGAGGTCGTGTGCGCCGACGGTGCCGGGGTGCGCGAATGGCCCGAACGCCGCGAGCACGAGCACTTGTGAGAGACAGACGGCGGGAGCCATCGAGATATCGCGTCTGTGGCGAGTGATCACGACGCTGACTGCAAAGGCGAGGGTCATCACGACGGCGAGCAGGAGGCCGAGGCCGTGCGTGCCGCCCGGTCCGCCGACCATGAGCGCGACTCCGCCGAGCGCCACGACCATTGCTGCGCCGGTCCGGCGAGAGACCGCCTCCCGTAGGCCGGCCCAGGCGATCAGCGCGGCGGCGATCGGCGCGACCGCTTGCATGAAGAGAACATTCGCGACGGTCGTGTGGTTGAGCGCGACGATGAACGTCCCGGACGCGACCGCGGTACAGACGGCGACGGCAACCTCGGCGCGCCCGATCGCGGCGAATGCCTGCACGACGCCACCGCGCTGGGACACCGCGACGAATGCGAGCAGCGCGGGGACGGCGAAAAGCGCGCGGCCCGCGACCTGCGTCGCGGTGCCGACCGACAGCTCACGTTGCAGGACGCCGGCACTCGACCAGGCCAGCGTCGCGAGGGTCACATAGATCTGGCCGCGGCGACGCAGCGCACGGGCATCTATTGCCGCCTCCGACAACATCATCAGCCGCAGTCAATCAGTACCCCCTCGACTCTCTGCAGCTCACCGAGGGTGAGACGCGCTACCGGAGCGCTAACTACGGCGGGCCGCCGGTCAGCCCGGCGGCGTCTGATTCTCCCACCAGCGAGGCCGGCCGTTCTGGACGGGGTTACCGGGGCCCGAGTTCTCCTCGCCGCTCGCCAGGTCGAGGTCGCCGTCGCCGTCGATATCGATCGCGTCCGCGGCGTGGGTGCCGATGTCGTCGCTCGCGATCGTCGTCCGCGTCCACGAGGCGGGGTCGGACGCCGGCCCGCTCAGCCGGTAGACGAAGATGTCCGCGGTGCCCGGGTTGTGGCCGAAGCTGTAGCCGGCCCACGCCATCTCGCCGACCGCGATCTGAACGCGGCCGCTCCGGTCGTAGTCGGCTGCCGCGAGCGTATGGACGGAGAAGAGCGGGCCGCGGTCGATCCGCACTTCCTGCCAGATGCTTCTCGGATCGGGCGGGGCGAGAAACGCGGACACCTCTCCCTCGGGGCTGCCTGAGAACATCGCCGCGACGATGTCGAGGCGGCCGTCGGCGTTCAGGTCGAGAACCGCCGACTCCTCGTAGTCGTTGAACTTCTTCGCCGCCCACCCTGTGTTGTGCTTCGCGGTGTCCGCACGCAGCGTGTACGGATAGCGCTGCCAATTCGTCTGGCTTCCTCCAGGCCCGGGGTTGCGGTACCAGTCGCGGCCGGAGACGAGGTCGAGGTGGCCGTCTCGGTCGATGTCGGCGAGCTTCGCGCCCCACGTCGAGCGGTTGTCGAGGACGTGATCGGGCCACAGGTTGGCCACGTTCGCGGGCCGCTCGAGCCAGAAGACGTACTCATTCGAGCCCCCGCCGCAGGCGATGTCCTCGCGCCCGTCCTCGTTCAGATCGCCGAAGGCGAGGTGGTGGCAGTTCTGCTTCGTCGACAGCGAGTGGCGCACCCAGCCCGACGCCAGGTTCTCGAACCACGCCATCTGGCGCACGACCGCCGCGTTCCGGACCGTCTGCCCGACGATGACGTCCAGCCGCCCGTCGCCGTTGAGATCGCGGACGGCGACGAGGGAGGCAATGCCGAAGATCCCCTTCAGGATCAGGTGCGGCGTCCAGCTCGGGTTCTCGTACCAGACGAGGAACTTCTCCCCGGCGACGATCAGGTCGGGCCTGCCGTCGCCGTTCACGTCCGCCGCCTTGTTCGCGCGCTCCACCTGGTCGTAGGGCGCAGTCGGGATCGCGTGCGGCACGAACAGGTACGCCGTACGCGACGCCGAGGCGCCTCCGGTCAGCGCGATCGCCGCGACGGCGGCGATGATTGCTGCCACTCTCACAACGGCCCCTCCCAGCCTTCCTCGACGGCCTCTCGAATTCTAGGCCAGGACGTGAGCGAGCTTGACTTTTCTCGGGCGGTGACTGTTTGATGCCCGCGCAGTGGCGGGCAGCGGGCAGGCAGTCGTCGCCGAAGCGGTGGGGGATCGCGCTACGGCGATCGTCCGCCTCGAGGCGATCTCCAAGAGCTTCGGAGACAACCTGGTCCTCGACGGCATCGACCTCGCGGTCGCCGCCGGTGAGGTGCTGGTCGTCATCGGGCCGAGCGGCAGCGGCAAGTCGACCCTGCTCCGCTGCGTCAACCTGCTCGAGCCCGTCGACGCGGGCCGCGTGTACTTCGAGGGCGAGGAGATCACGCGCAGAGGGACGGATGTCTCGGCGGTCCGCCAGCGCATCGGCATGGTCTTCCAGCAGTTCAACCTCTTCCCGCACCTGAAGGTGATCGACAACCTGACGCTGGGGGCGCGGCGGATCCTGAGGGAGCCTCGGGCGCGGGCGGAGGAAAGGGCGCTCGAGCTCCTCGAGCGGGTCGGGCTGCCGGAGAAGGCCAGGCAGTACCCGCATCAGCTCTCGGGCGGTCAGCAGCAGCGGGTCGCGATCGCGCGGGCGCTGATGATGGGGCCGCACGTGATGCTGTTCGACGAGGTGACGTCGGCGCTCGATCCCGAGCTCGTCGGCGAGGTGCTGATCGTGATGCGGGACCTGGCGCGGTCGGGGATGACGATGCTCGTCGTCACGCACGAGATGCAGTTCGCGCGCGAGGTGGGCGACCGCGTCGTCTTCATGGACCACGGCCGGATCGTCGAGGAGGGGATTCCGGCCGATGTCCTCGACCGCCCGAGGCAGGAGCGCACGCGCCGCTTTCTGCGCCGGACGCTCCAGCTCGCGGACTCGCTCGAGGAGCTGGAGATCGAAGAGGTGGCAATCGACGACGAAGGAGGAGAAGCGTGAAACGTCTCATCGTTCTGGCCGCCGCGCTGGCCGTCGCCGCAGCCGCACTCGCGGCGCTCGCGGTCGCAAAGCCGGGTGGAGCCGACGGCCGCGCACAGACGAAGCCCGCGCCGCTGCCGGCGCTTCCGGACAACGTGAAGAGCCGCAAGCGGTGGGTGATCGGCGTCAAGTGCGACTTCTCGCCGTTCGGCTACATCGACGTGCAGGGCAACAACGCCGGCTACGACGTCGAGGTCGCTCGCCAGTTCGCCATCCTCGCCTTCGGCAGGCCGAACCGGATCTCGCTCGTCTGCGTGACGACGCCGAGCCGGATTCCGGCGCTTCAGTCCAGCCGCGTCGACATCATCATCTCGACCCTGACGTGGACGAAGGCCCGCACCGAGGTGATCGACTTCTCGATTCCCTACTACGGCGCGACCGGCCGGCTGGCGGTGACGAAGAGCTCGAGCATCAACTCGATCAAGGACCTGAGCGGCAAGACGGTCGTCACGACGCGCGGTGCCCTGTACGCGCCGTGGACGAAGCTGTGCGTGCCGGGCGCGAAGCTCCTCGAGGTGGAGTCGCCCGCCGCAGCCGTGCTCGCCGTCAAGAACGGCCAGGCAGACACGTTCATGTTCGACGACGCGTTCCTGCTCGGCGTCGCCACGCAGGACCGCGACATGCGGCTGACGAAGGACAAGTTCCTCCAGATCCCGTGGGGGATCGGGATCCGCAAGGGCGACACGGCGACCAAGCGGTGGGTGGACGCCGCCCTCCGCCGCCTCCAGGCGAAGGACTTCTTCTACCAGGTCGCACTGAGGAAGAACTCGCCGAAATCGCTCGTCGACGACTTCGCGCCCAATGTGCCGCGGCCCGGCAAGAGCCTCCGCTACCCGGAGGACAAGGACGCCGCGACGGACTGCAGCGTCGCGTAGCTGAGCTCGGGGCGGCCGCGCCCGGCGCGGCCGCCCCGCTTCGTTGATGGCGCTGCTCGCGAGCATCGACTGGCACTTCCTCTGGGCGCACCGCCAGGAGTTCCTGGACGGCCTCGAGGCGACGCTGAAGGTCTCGGCGATCGGGATCGCGCTCGCGTTCGGGATCGGCCTCGTGTTCGGCGCGGCCCGGGCTCACCGGATCCCGGTCGTCAGTCAGCTGGCCGCCCTCTATGTCGAGCTCGTCCGCAACACGCCGCTTCTCGTCCAGGTCTTCCTGCTCTTCTTCGGGCTGCCGCAGCTCGGGATCCGGCTGGAGGCGTTCGACGCGGCCTGGATCGCCGTCTCGATCTGGGGCGGGGCGTTCAACACCGAGAACTTCCGTGCGGGCTTCGAGGCGGTGCCGCACCGGTACCGGGAGGGCGCGTTCGCGCTGGGCTTCGATCCGCTCCGCACGTTCGTGAACGTCACGCTGCCGATCGGCGGCCGCATCGCGCTCCCGGCCTCGATCAACACCTACGTCTCGATCCTGAAGAACACCGCGATCCTCGGGCCGGCGATCGGCTTTCCCGAGCTGACCAATCAGGCGTACAGCCTGGAGAGCACGTACTTCAAGGCGCTCGAGGTCTACCTGCTGCTCGCAGTCGTCTATCTCGTGATCGTCTGGACGCTGTCGATCGGCATCCGCGTGATCGAGAGCCGGCTCGCGCTGCCGGGGAGGGCGTGACGTGCTGACGCTCGCCTTCCTCCCCGAGTGGGTCGATCCCGTCGTGCGGTACATGGTCACCGAGGGGCTGAAGGGAACGGTGATCATCGCTGCGGAGTCCGTGGCGGCGAGCATGGTCGTCGGCGTCGTCCTCGGCACGCTGATCACGCTCGAGTTCCTGCCGTTGCGGGCGCTGATCCGGCTCTACATCGAGCTCTGGCGGGGGCTCCCGCTGATCGTGACGATCTTCGTCATCTTCTTCGTCCTCCCGACGGCCGAGATCCGGCTCAGTGCGATCCAGGCCGCGGCCGTCGGGCTCTCGCTCTGGGGAAGCGCGCAGGTCGCAGAGGCGACCCGCGGCGCCGTCCAGTCGATCCCGCGTGAGCAGCACGAGGCCGCTGCCGCACTCGGCTTCGGCTGGCTCGGCCGGCACGCGTTCGTGATCCTCCCGCAGGCGCTTCGCCGTCTCCTGCCACCGCTCGTCAGCCTCCTCGTCAACGTGATCCAGAACTCGACCCTGGCGGGCCTGATCGGCGCGCTCGAGCTCCTGTTCGCGGCCAAGATCCAGGTCGAACGGCTCGCCGGCCCGCCGCCCGGGGGCGTGGCGGAGGTGCACGCGATCGAGATCTACGGCGGGCTGCTGGTCGCCTTCTTCCTGATTTCGTTCCCGCTCACGCGGCTGGCGGCGTACCTCGAGCGCCGGCTCGTCTAGCGGCGGTGCTCAGAGTCGCCCGGCGACGGCGAGCCAGCCCCACGCGAGCACCGGAAGGACCCACAGGAGCAGCACCCGCATGCGCACGGGCTTCGTCTTCCGCCTGCTCTCCATCACGCTCTGCATCGGCCGAGCGGCGCGCGGGGATGAGCCCGGGCGGGTGTCGCTCTAGGACACGAGGACCGCGGCGCCGCTGATCCGCCCGGCGCGCAGGCGGTCGAGGGCCTCGTTCGCGGCGGCGAGCGGGAACCGCTCGACGCGGGTGCGCACCGGGACGAGCGGCGCGAGCGCCAGGAACTCCTCGCCGTCGGCGCGAGTCAGGTTCGCGACGGAGCGGATCATCCGCTCGTTCCAGAGCAGCTCGTACGGGAACGACGGGATGTCGCTCATGTGGATGCCGGCGCAGACGACGGCGCCGCCCTTCGCGAGGACGCCGAGCGCCGCCGGGACGAGCGCGCCGAGCGGGGCGAAGACGATCGCCGCGTCGAGCTCCTCCGGCGGCCGCTCGTCGGAGCCGCCCGCCCACTCGGCGCCGAGCTCCCGTGCGAACGCCTGCCCCTCGGCGTCGCCCGGCCGGGTGAACGCGAAGACGCGGCGTCCCTCGTGTCGTGCGACCTGGGCGACGATGTGCGCCGAGGAGCCGAAGCCGTACAGGCCGAGCCGTTCCGCGTCGCCGGCCATCCGCAGCGACCGGTAGCCGATCAGGCCCGCGCAGAGGAGCGGCGCCGCCTCGTCGTCGGCATACGCGTCCGGGATCGGGAAGCAGTACCGCTCGTCGGCGACGGCCCGCTCCGCGTAACCGCCGTCCAGGTGGTAGCCCGTGAACCGCGCGCGGTCGCAGAGGTTCTCGCGGCCGCTGCGGCAGTAGCCGCACTCGCCGCACGTCCAGCCGAGCCACGGCACGCCGAGCCGCCGGCCGTCCTCGGTCACGCCGACGATCTGGTGGCCCGGGACGAGCGGTAGCTTGGGATTCGGCAGCTCCCCGTCGACGACGTGCACGTCGGTGCGGCACACGCCGCACGCGCGCACGTCGAGCAGGACCTGTCCCGGGGCGGGCGTGGGCTCGGGCAGCTCGGACTCGAGCAGCGGCCGTCCGGGCGCGTCGAGCACCATCGCCCTCACGGGCGGCTACTTCGAGTCCGCGAGCGCGTCGTCGAGCGAGTCGTGGACCGCGAACAGCGCGAGCAGGCCCGAGACCTCCAGCGCACGGCGGACTTCAGGGGCCGGTGAGGCGAGGAGGAGGCGGCCGTCCTGGACGTGCTTCCGGGCCTCGACGAGGGTGCCGAGGGCAGTCGAGTCGATGAAGCTGACCTCGCCGAGATCGACGACGACGCGGTCCGGCGACTCGCCGGCGACCTGTGTCAGCGTCTCCCCGACCTCGCCCGAGTTGTAGAGGTCGAGCTCGCCTGCCAGCCGGACGACGACCGTGCCGTTGCGGCGGTCGACCCCCTCGACCGGCGGTCGGCGAAGCCCTTCGGCGTCCTCCCTCATGGCGGCCAGCTTATCCCTGTTTGACGGGGCTGGAGCGGCTGCGCAATCGTAGGGCGCGTGGATCCTTCAGAAGTCGCCGCACGCGCTCGGACCGAGAACTTTCCGGTGGCGTCGTTTCTCTTTCCGCGGGCGCTGCGGCCCCATCTGAGGGCCGTCTACGGCTTTGCGCGCCTGGTCGACATCCTCGGCGACGAGGCGGCGGGGGACCGGCTGACGCTGCTCGACGAGCTGGAGCGCGAGGTCGGGCGCTGCTACGACGGCACGCCCGAGTGGCCGGTGATGGTTCAGCTCCAGCCGACGATTCGAGAGTTCGATCTGCCTCGCGAGCCCTTCCTCCGGCTGATCGAGGCGAACCGGATGGACCAGCGAATCGCGGAGTACGAGACGTGGGCCGACCTGAAGCACTACTGCGTGCACTCGGCCGACCCGGTCGGGCGCCTCGTGCTCGGGCTGCTGCGGCTCGCGCGGGTCGAGGGGCTCGTCCGCGCCTCGGACGACGTCTGTACCGGGCTCCAGCTCGTCAACTTCCTCCAGGACGTCCCGCGCGACCTCGCGCTCGGACGGATCTACCTGCCTGCCGAGGACCGGCGGCGCTTCGACGTCCAGGTGCTCGACGCGCCCAACGACGCGCTGACGCGCCTGCTCCGGTTCGAGGCCGACCGGGCCCGCGGGCTGCTCGCCGGCGGCGCCGTCCTTCGCGAGCGCATCGGCGGCCGCGTCGGCCGCGCGGTCGGCCTCTTCGCCCGCGGCGGCCTGGCGGCCCTCGAGACGCTGGAAGAGGCGAACTGGGACCTGTTCACCCGGCGCCCGCGCCCCTCCCGGCTCAGACTCGCGCGCGAGGCCCTGCGCGCGTGACCGCCACGGTCGAGCAGGCATACGCCGAGGTCGAGCGCCTCACCCGCGCGCGCGCGCGCAACTTCGCCTACGGGATCATGCTGCTGCCGAAGGCGAAGCGGCGCGCGATCGCCGCCATCTACGCGTTCGCCCGGGAGGTGGACGACATCGCCGACGGTGACGCGCCCGCCGACGAGAAGCGGCGCCGTCTCGAGGAGCTCCACGCGAAGCTGGACGACCCGCCCCGCGACGAGCCGACGTGGGTCGCCCTGGCCGACGCCCGAACGCGCTTTCCCGTCTCGGGGCAGGCGCTGCACGATCTGGTCGACGGCGGCCTGATCGACCTCGACCGGCAGCGGTACGAGACGTTCGACGAGCTGCGCGACTACTGCGCCCACGTCGCCGGCGCGGTCGGCGTTGCCTGCATCGGCGTCTACGGCGCCGACCAGCCGCAGCGGGCGGAGAGCCTGGGGATCGCGCTCCAGCTGATCAACGTCATGCGCGACGTGCGGGAGGACTGGGAGCTCGGGCGCGTGTACCTCCCGCAGGACGAGCTGGCGTCGTACGGCATCTCGGAGGCGGACATCGCCGCCGCCCGCGTGACCCCCGCCTGGCAGGCGCTGATGGCGCACCAGGCCTCGCGCGCCCGCTCGTACCTCGCCGAAGGCTTGACCCTCCTCGGCTACCTCGACAAGCGGAGCGCGGCGTGCGTCGGCACGTTCGCCGGGCTCTACCGCGCGACGCTCGAGCGGATCGAGGGGGCGGGCTTCGACGTCTTCGACGGGTCGATCCGGCTCTCGCCGTTGACGAAGCTCCGGATCGTCGGCTCCAGCCTGCTTTGAGGGTCGCAGTCGTCGGCGGCGGGCTCGCCGGGCTGGCGGCCGCGCTCGCGCTGGCCGACCGCCGGCACGAGGTCGTCCTCTACGAGGCGCGGCCGACGCTCGGCGGGGCGGTGCAGACGCTGCCGGAGCGCGACGGCGACCCGCCGCCGCCTCCGGACAACGGCCAGCACATCGCGCTCGGCTGCTTCACGGCGTACCGCCGCTTCCTGGCGCGGATCGGGAAGGAGCGCGCGTTACGGCGCGAGCCCCTCCGCCTGCCGGTGATCGACGAGCGCGGCCGCGTGGCGACGATCGGCCCCGGCCTCCGGCTGCTCGGCTATTCGCACCTTCCGGTCGCGTCCCGAATCCGCGTGGCCCGGACGGCCCTTTTGTTAAGGGGTCTGACCCCTTCATCTGAAACGGACACGACGTTTGCGGCCGTGCTGCGCGCTCGCGGGCAGCGCCCGCGCGAGATCGACCGCTTCTGGGACGTGTTCATCCGGCCCGCGCTGAACCTGCCGAGCGAGGAGGCCGGCGCCGACTACGGGATCTTCACGGTGCAGACGGCGTTCTTCGGCGGACGCGGCGCGTCCGACCTGCTCCTCCCGACCGAGCCGCTCGGGGAGATGCACGGCGGCGCCGCCGGGCGCGCGCTCGAGCAGGCAGGGGCGGAGGTGCGGCTCGAGTCCCGGGTCGAGTCTCTCGTCGAGCTCGACGCGGACGCGATCGTCGTCGCGCTCCCGCCGCCGGAGGCGGCGCGGCTCCTCGGCCGGGAGCCGCCCGAGCTGGATGACTCCCCGATCGTGAGCGTCCACCTCCTCTTCGACCGGCCGGTCCTCCGCCACCCGCTCGCCGCGCTCCTCGACTCGCCGGCGCACTGGGTCTTCGACCGCGGGGCGCTGACCGGGCATCGGCCGGCGGACGGCCAGTACCTGACGGTCGTGTCGAGCGGCGTCCCGGACCTCCTCGAGGTCCGCGGCCGTGCTCTCGTCGACCTGATGGCCGACGCGCTGCGCGAGCGACTCGGCCACGCGGAGCTCCTCTGGTCGCGGGTCAGCC
>DATENZ010000156.1:0-49609 GCA_035274625.1 Gaiellaceae bacterium | reverse complement strand
TGAGCATACTGGCGGAATGAGCGACCTCTTCGCCGATGCCGCACGTGAGCGCACGGCGGCGATCGCGCCGCTGCCGCAGCGGATTCGGCCGCGCTCGCTAGCGGAGCTCGTGGGCCAGACGCACGTGCTCGGCGAGGGCTCCGCGCTGCGGCTCGCGATCGAGCAGGACCGGCCGCCGTCGATGATCCTCTACGGCCCGCCGGGGGTCGGGAAGACCACGCTCGCGCGGATCGTCGCCGAGGTGACGGGCGCCGAGTTCGAGGAGCTCTCGGCGGTGTCGGCCCGGGTCGACGACGTCCGCGGCGTGATGCAGCGGGCTCGCGACCGCCTCGGCGGCAACGGCCAGCGGACGATCCTCTTCCTCGACGAGATCCACCGCTTCAACAAGGCTCAGCAGGACGCGCTCCTTCCAGCGGTCGAGGAGGGGCTGATCGCGCTCGTCGGCGCGACGACGGAGAACCCGTACTTCGAGGTCAACTCGGCGCTCCTCTCCCGCTGCCAGGTCGTGGAGCTCGAGGCGCTGTCGGAGGAGGAGCTCGCGGAGGTCGTGCGGCGGGGGGCGGCGGCGCTCGACGCGGAGGTCTCCGACGAGATCGTCGCGCTGATCGCGCATCGCGCCGGCGGCGACGCGCGCACCGCGCTCTCGACGGTGGAGCTCGCCGCGCAGACGGCCCAGGGCGCGGCGATCAGCGAGGCCCACGTCGAGGACGCCGCGCGGAAGCGGCCGCTCCTCTACGACAAGGGCGGCGATGCCCACTACGACTTCATCTCCGCCTTCATCAAGTCGATGCGCGGGTCCGATCCCGACGCCGCGGTCTACTACCTCGCGGCGATGCTCGAGGGCGGCGAGGATCCGCGCTTCATCGCCAGGCGGATGATCGTCCTCGCCTCCGAGGACATCGGCAACGCCGACCCGCGCGCCCTACTCGTCGCCGTCGCCGCCGCACACGCCGTCGAGCACGTCGGCCTCCCCGAGGTGCGCCTCAACCTGTCCCAGGCGGCGATCTATCTCGCGCGCGCGCCGAAGTCGAACGCGAGCTACGTCGCGCTGAAGGAAGCGACACGGGATGTCCGCGAGCACGGCAACGTGCTTCCTCCGGACGAGCTGCGCGACGCGCACTACCCGGGCGCCAAGAAGCTCGGCCGCGGACAGGGCTACGTGTACCCGCACGACGATCCGGCGGGCTTCGACGTCGACCACCTGCCCGAGCAGCTGAAGGGCCGGACGTACTACCGCCCCTCCGGCCGCGGCGAGGAGGCCGAGTGAGGCTGCACGTCCACGAGTGGGGCGACGCGGACGCGACGGCGGTCGTCTGCCTGCACGGCGTCACCTCCCACGGCGGCCGGTTCCGGTACCTGGCGGAGCGGCTGACCGACCGCTACCGCGTCGTCGCGCCCGACCTGCGCGGCCACGGGCACTCGAGCTGGGACCCGCCCTGGGACGTCGACGCGCATCTGACGGACATCCTCGAGAGCGTCCCGGAGGAGGTGTCGGTCTGGATCGGCCACAGCTTCGGCGGGCGCCTCGCGGCAGAGCTCGCCGCCCGAGACCCGACCCGCACCGAGCGCCTCGTCCTCCTCGATCCGGCGCTCCAGGTGCTGCCGCACGTCGCCTTCGACATGGCCGAGGCCGAGCGCCAGGACGTCTCGTATGCGTCGATCGAGGACGCCGTCCAGGCGAGGTACGACTCGGGCCGCGTGTTGCTGGCGCCGCGCGAGATGCTGCTCGAGGCAGAGGGCGACCACCTCGACCCGGGACCCGACGGCCGCCTCCGCTACCGCTACTGCAAGAGTGCCGTGATCTCGGCCTGGAGCGTAATGGCGAGCGCGCCGCCGGCCCCGGCCGGCGTCCCGACGCTGATGGTGCTCGGCGCCCAGTCGTGGCTCACCCTCGACGAGCAGACGCGGACGTACCACGACGCGCTCGGGGACCTGTTCGACCTCGTCATGGTCCCAGGCGGTCACACGGTCTACTGGGACGCCCTCGCCGAGACGGCCGACGCCGTCTGCGCCTTCCTGTCGGGCTAGAGGATCCGAGCGCCGAGCGCCGACGCGACGAGCTCGACGGCGAGCTTCGCGGTCTGGTTCTCGCGATCCAGGATCGGGTTGACCTCCACCACCTCGAGCGACCCGGCACGGCCGGACTCGGCGACGAGCTCCATCGCCAGGTGGGCCTCGCGGTACGAGAGACCCCCGCGAACCGGCGTTCCCACCCCGGGTGCGACGTCGGGGTCGACCGAATCCATGTCGAGGCTGACGTGGACGAAGCCGGCCCCCGAGATCTGCTCGAGCGACTTCTCGATCGCATGCTCGACACCGAGGCGGTCGAGGTCGCTCATCGTGAACACCGTCGCGTTCAGCTCCCTGAGCAGCGCGCGCTCGCCCTGGTCGAGCGAACGGACGCCGACGAGGGCCACGCGGCTGGGGTCGACCGACGGCACCGGCCAGCCCGGATCCGCGAACGCCGGCCCGCCAAGGCCCATCGCCGCCGCGAGCACCATCCCGTGGACGTTGCCGGTCGGGCTCGTATCCGGCCGGTTCAGGTCTCCGTGCGCGTCGATCCAGAGCACGCCGCCGGGCCCGCGTTCGCGCGCGAGCCCGCCGAGGGTGCCGAGCGCGACGGAGTGATCGCCCCCGAGCACGAGCGGCAGCAGCCCGTCCTCGACTGCGCCGGCGACCTCGTCGGCGACGAGGCGGCAGGCGAGCAGGATCTCCTCCAGGTAGCGAACGCGCTCGTCGCCCACGTGCGAGGCCTCGGGCTCGACGGTCTGGACGTTGCCGAGATCGACGTAACGGCGCCCGAGCTCCTCGACCCGGGCTTCGAGGCCTGCGTAGCGGATCGCGGAGGGCCCCATGTCGACGCCGCGCCGGCCGGCGCCGAGATCGAGCGCGGCACCGATGACGGCGACGGGTGCGAGCGTTTCCTGGGCTGCCACCGGGGCAAAGCTATCGCGGGTGATGAGACGGCCGTGCCGAGCTGGGGAAACAATGCGGCAATTCGCGTCCTCCTCGCCGACGACGACGAGGCGTACGCGGCTTCCCTCCGGCAGCTGATCGACCAGCAGCCCGAGCTGACCGTCGTCGGAGTCGCGTCCGACGGCGTCGAGGCGGTCGAGCTCGCGGGGGAGCTCGCGCCGGACGCCGTCGTGGTCGACCTGCACATGCCGAGGCTGAGCGGCGTCGAGACCGTCGATCGCCTTCGCCGCGACCACCCGCACCTCTGCCTGATCGCGCTCACCGGCGACAGCGACGCGGAGCTGCACGCTGCGGCCGTCGACGCCGGCGCGGACGGTGTGCTCGTCAAGGGTCAGATCATCGAAGCGCTCGTCGCGCGCCTGCGGGACTCCCGCGTCAGCTGATCCCCCACTCGAGTTCTTGACGCGAGAAACGGCCGGTCGTAAGGTTCCGCATCAAGAGGACGTTCGCGGCGCGGTAGCACCGGCCCGGACGTCCTTTTTCTGCGACCCGGCTACACTGTCCGCCGCGGCGAGGTAGCTCAGTCGGTAGAGCACACGGCTGAAAACCGTGGTGTCGCCGGTTCGATTCCGGCCCTCGCCACTCGGGATCCGGATGTTCCGCGGAGCCGCTCGCGCGCCGGCTCAGGCGAGGCGGCCGATCGTCATCGTCTGCCCGCGCCGCGCCGAGAACATCTGCGCAGCGTTTCCGTCGGTGATCGCGACGGCGATGTTCTCGTAGGCGTCTTCGTAGAGGATGATCTCGCCCGCTCGAGCGTCCGCGAAGGTGCGCGCCGCGGTGGCGTAGTAGCAGTCGACGCCGACGTCGAGCTCGAGCCGGGTACCCGGAAGGATGCCGGCGCGCTCGATGTCCGGCCGCGTCAGATTGAGCTGAATGTTGCCGAAGCGGTCAACGTAGAGGACGGTCGCCCGGATCTTCGACTCGCCGATCTCGGCCTTCGGCAGGCTGAGGCGGACGAGCGAGTCCGGCTCGACCGCGGGGCCGAGCTCCTCCGGCGCGACGCCGCCGGCCAGATGCGCAGACGCCGGAGCGAAGACGTCCCGCCCGTGGAAGGTGTGCGAGATGCGCGGAAGCATGTAGTCGGGATTCGTCAGGTGCCAGGCGCCGTCGATCCCGCCGAGCTTCTCCGCCGCGGGGACGAGCAGGCCGTTGTCCGGCCCGACGTAGAGCCGGCCGCTGCCGTCGCGCAGGGCAAGGCCGCGGCGCTCGCTCCCGACGCCGGGATCGACCACGGCCAGGTGGACCCCCTCGGGCATGTACGGGACCGTGTTCGCCAGCACGAGCGCGCCCTGGAGGATCGCCTGCGGCTCGATGCCGTGAGTGATGTCGACGATCTGCGCCTCCGGGGCGATGCGCTTGATCACGCCGTGGCACGTCCCGACGAAATCGTCGCGCAGGCCGAAGTCGGAGAGGAAGGTGATGAGCACGGCGGGAGGCTACCCGGCCTGGGCCATTGCCCAAACGAGTCCGTCCAGGCTGTGCGTCGCCGCCTCGGCCACGACGCTCAGCCCTGCCGCCTCGGCTGCGGCCGTCGTCTCCGGGCCGATCGAGACGACCGGGGTGCTCAGGTCGATCTCCGCCAGCGCCCGGGCGGCGGACGGTGACGCGACCACCGCGAGGTCGGCAGGCGGCACGGACGAGAGCCGCACCGGTCTCGTCCGGTACAGGGCGACGAAGTCGGCGCCGAGCTCGTCGACGAGCAGCCGCCGCGCCCCCTCCGCTCCCGCAAAGAGGACGCGCCCGGCCGGGCGCGGCAGCTCCGCGAGCAGTCCCTCCTGGGACGACACCGCGGGTACGCAGTCGGCCCCGCCCCAGGCCTCGGCGGTCGCTCGCCCGACTGCCGCGACCCTGGCGGCCCGGCCGACCGCGCGCGGTTTCAGCTCACGCGCCCCCGTCACGCTCGTCAGGACGAGCCAGTCGTAGCCGTCCAGCTCGACCGGCCCGGTCTCGATCGGCTCGATCTCGACGAGCGGCTGAACGACCACCTCGTACCCCAGCCCGCGCAGCCGCTCGGCGAGGCGCTCATTCCGGCCCTCGGGGCGCGTCAGGAGGACCGTGCGGCCAGCCGTGCGAGCTCCTCCCCGAGCGCGACCGCATCCTCGCCGGACCGCCGCTCGACCCACCTGCCGTCCTCGTCAGCGACGAGCCCCACGAGCACGGTGCCGTCGTGGTGCGCTGCGACCGGTGCCAGACACCCGCCGCCGACGGCGGCGACGCACGTGCGCTCCGCCTCGACCCGGCGACGGGTCTCGGGATCGTCGGCGGCCCCAACGAGATCCGCCTCCCCCGCGCGGACCTGCAATGCGAGCGCGCCCTGTCCTGCCTCGGGGAGCACCTCCTCGGGGTCGAAGCGGTGCCCGATCTCACCCGCGAGGCCGAGCCGGTCGAGCCCGCAGGCGGCCAGCACGACCGCGTCGAGCTCCCGCTCGCCTCGCTTGCGGAGACGAGTGTCGATGTTCCCGCGCAGGGGCTCGATCGAGAGCTCAGGCTCGAGCGCGAGGAGCTGCGCGCGACGGCGCACCGACGCGGTGCCGATCCGCATCCCTGCCCGCAGCTCGCCGGCGCCGCAGAGCGCGTCGCGCGGATCGTCGCGCTCCAGGTACGCACCGACCTCGAGGCCGGCCGTGTCCGTGGAGGTCATGTCCTTCGCCGAGTGGACGGCGACGTCGATGCGTCCGGCGAGCAGCGCCTCCTCGAGCTCCTTGACGAAGACGCCGCGTGCGCCGATCTCGCCGAACGGCTTCCGCCGGTCGCGGTCGCCGGTCGTCGTGATCGGGACGAGGGCGACCTCCCGGCCGGGCGCACGCAGCCGCTCCGCCGCCAGCGCCGCCTGCCTGAGGGCGAGCCGGCTGCCGCGCGAGCCGATCCGCAGCAGCACCGCTACGTGGGCTTCTTGTCGCCGAGCCCGAACAGGTGCCGAAGGGCGTCGGCGTAGGTTCCGCCGTCCGCGCCGGCCGCCGCCTCCTTCAGCCGGACCGTGGGCAAATGGAGGAGCTTGTTGACAATCTGCGTCGTCACCGACTCGACGGCCTCGCGCTGCGACTCGGACAGCCCGAGCCGGCCGCTGGCGCGCTCGAGCTCCGAGACGCGGATCTCCTCGGCCCACGCGCGCAACGAGGCGATCGCCGGCACCACGTCCCGGGACGCCTGCCACTCGCGGAAGCTCTCCGCCTCGGCTGCGACGATCGCCTCCGCGCGCGCCGCCTCGCGCCGGCGGCCGGCCAGACCCTCCGCGACGACGGACTCGAGCGCGTCGATGTCGTAGAGGTAGCAGCCCTCCAGATCGTTGATCGCCGGATCGAGATCGCGGGGAACGGCCAGGTCGATGAGGAAGAGCGGACGCCCCTTTCGGCGACGAAGCGCTGCCTCGACGCTCTCGCGGCCGAGCACGCGCTGCGAGGCGCCGGTGGACGACACGACGACGTCCACCTCGGCCAGCCGCGCCGGCGTCTCCTCGAGCGCCAGACCCTCGCCGCCGAGGGCGGCCGCAACGGCGGCAGCGCGCTCCGCCGAGCGGTTCGCGACGAATGCAATCGTCGCGCCGCGCGCGACGAGGCTGCGCGCCGCGAGGTCGGCCACGTGGCCGGCGCCGATCAGGAGGACCCGGCACTCCTCCAGCCGGCCGAAGACCTGCTGCGCGAGCGCAGCCGCCGCCGAGGAGACCGAGGCCGGGCTCTCCGCGATCGCCGTCTCCGCGCGCACCTTCTTGCCCGCGTGCAGCGCCTGCCGGAAGAGCCGGTCGAGCACTGGTCCGGTGGCGCCGGCCTCGTAGGCGTCGCGGACCTGGCCGAGGATCTCGCCCTCGCCGGGCACCATCGAGTCGAGCCCGGCGGCCACCCTGAACAGATGCAGCGCGGCCGCCTCGTCGCGAAGCCGGTAGACGACGGGCAGCAGCTCGTCCTCCGGGAGCGCGCTGACGGACGAAAGGGCGTCGAGCGAGCGACGCTCCGCGTCGTCGCCGACGACGTAGAGCTCGGTGCGGTTGCACGTCGAGAGGCAGACGGCCTCGCCGCCGCCGGCGAGATTGCCCGCCAGCTCGGCGGCCTGGGCAAGGGGCACGAAAGCACGCTCGCGCACCGCGATCGGCGTCGCGTGGTGAGACAGGCCGACCAGGGTCAGGTTCACGAGAAGTGGGTCACCTGCAGTCCGACCCGCGCAACGATCACGAGCGCGAAGCCGGCGAGCGCGAGGTACGCGGCCCGGCGTCCGCGCCAGCCCGCCTCGTACCGGAGGACGAAGTACGCGCCGTAGATGCCCCACGCGCCGAGCGTCACCGCCATCAGCGCATCCACTGCGGCGTCCTCGCGCTGCAGGCGGACGAGCCCGGCGACGATGCCGGCGGTCAGGGCGGGCAGCGCAACCGCGATCGTCCGCCCGACCAGCGTCTCGAGCGTGAGCAGCGACGGAGCACGGCCGAGCAGGACTGCCGGCCGATGCAGCTTCAGCCGCCGCTCCTGCCAGAGGTAGAGCGCCGAGAGGCCGGCCGCGAGCGTGAACGCCGCGAACGCGAACGAGACGAAGCCGACGTGGAGGACGAGGAACACCGTCGAGTAGCGGCTGTGACCGCCGTCGCCGGTCCCGCCGCCGACCCTGGCCAGCACGAGGAGGGCGACCGCGAGCGGCATCACGGCGAGGCCGAGCAGCCGGTAGCGCGCGCGGCAGCCCCACACGAGGTACACGGAGACGACGAGCCAGACGAACAGGTTCAGCGAGCCCGCCCAGGTCGCCCATGGGAAGCCGTCCGCACGGGCGGCCTGGACGACGAGCAGCGCCGTCTGGAGCAGCCAACCGAGCCGCACCCCCCAGGTCGCCAGCCGGCCGGCGGCGCCCGGCCGCCGGGCATCACCCGCGTAGGCGAGCGCGGCCTCGCCGTATGCGAACAGCGCGGGCCAGAACAGGAGCTCAGCCATCGGCGGCCCGCCTCCGTGCGAGCTCGGTCAGCTCGCCGATCTCTCGCTCGAGGCGGGTGAGCTTCAGCGCCATGATCGCCAGGTAGAGGAGAACGAACGCGAACACGACGAGGTACGCGGCCGCGACGTACTTCTCCGCTGAGCTCAACGCCCCGCTCCGGCGCCGGCGAAGCCGGCACCTCCGCTCCTGGTGAGCTCCGTCGAGCCTACGCTCACAACAGCGCCTCCCGCAGCTCACGGAGCCGGATGTCGAGCCGCTTCCCGAGCAGCTCGACGCGGTACAGCGCGCCGGCGAGGAGGACCATCGCCGCGAGCGCGACACAGAACGTCGCGAACTGGGAGGTGGCCATCTGCGGGCCGCGGCTCGTGAACACGGTCGGGTGGATGAAGCGCTCCGACAACCGGATGGCGAGAAAGCTGATCGGGATCAGGACGACGCCGAAGAGCGCGTAGACCGCACACAGGTTCTCACGCTGCGGCCCGGCGTCGACCGAGAACCGGAGCATGAAGTACGCCGAGTAGAACAGGAACAGCACGAGGAAGAGCACGAGCTGCTTCTCGCTCCACGTCCACCACACGCCCCAGGAGATCTTCGCCCAGAGTGAGCCGGTCAGGAGCGTCAACGCGCCGAAGATCACCCCCTGGTGGATCGCGACGTAGCTCTCGAGATCGGCGCCGGGCTTCCGCTTCCACAACACGAGCAGCGCCTTCCACGCGCCCCAGCCGAAACACGCGTAGGCCGTGATCGCGATCGGGACGTGGAAGTAGAAGATCTTCTGCGAGAGGCCTTGATCCCCGTCGACGGGCGCGTAGAAGAAGATCAGCGCGATCGAGGCGCACACGAGCACGCCGGCGAGTCCCGCGAGCAGCGGAACCTGGTTATTCCGTGACCACGTACTCAAAGGAAGCCCACGAGATGATCGCAAAGACGGCGTCGTAGAGGCCGAGAAACCCCAGGTAGCGGGCGGGTTCGTCGGTCACGCTCGCGCCGACGCCGCCGACGATCACCGGAATCGCGAGCGGGAGGAAGAGCAGGGGCAGGAGCAGCTCCCGTGCACGCCCGGCGACCGCCATCGCCGCGAGAACGGTTCCGACGGCGCAGATGCCCAGGTCGGCGAGAACGACCCCCGCGACGGTGGTTCCGTCGATCCCGGAGAAGAAGAGCGCGAAGGCGGGCAGCGCCACGATCTCCGCGAGGACGAGGAAGCCGAGCATCGCCACGGTCTTCGCCAGCCAGATCGCGCTGCGGTCGCACGGCGCCAGCAGCAGGCCGTCGATCAGACCCTGCTCCCGCTCCGCGACGAACGCCCGCGTCAGCCCGAGCAAGGCGGTGAAGACGATCGCCACCCACAGCAGGCCTTTCGCCGCCAGCTCGGAGCTCCCGGACGGGAGGGCAAAGTGGAACACCACGAGCGCCGCGACGACGAAGATCAGCATCGCCGGAACCGTGTTCCGGACGCGCAGCTCGAGGCGGAGGTCCTTGCGGGCGAGGACGGCGACGTCCTGGAGGTACGCGGTCACGCGAACGCGAGCCTCGCCGTCGCGAGCGGCGCCACCCGGTCCGGATCGTGCGTCGCGACGAGGAACGTCGCGCGCGGACGGAGGTCGGCGAGCTCGCGGTCGAGGAGGTTCGCGCCCTCCTCGTCGAGCGCGTTGAACGGCTCGTCGAGCACGAGCAGGTCCGGGTCGTGGAGCAGGCTGCGGCAGAGCGCGAGGCGCTGGAGCATCCCGCGCGAGAACGAGTCGGCGCGCTCGTTGCGGACGTCCCAGAGGCCGAAGCGCTCGAGCAGCATGCCGATCCGCTCGCGCCGCTCGGGCACCCGGTAGAGGCGGCCGTAGAGCTCGAGGTTCTCGAGCGCGGTCAGCTCGCGGTAGACGAGCGGCTCGTGACCGAGGAAGCCGACGCGCTCCCGCGGGACGTCCACGTCCAGCTCCCCGGCAGTGGGGATGAGCAGCCCTGCGACCAGCCGCAGCAAGGTGGTCTTGCCCGACCCGTTCGGGCCGGTGACGACCATGAACCCGCCGCGCGGGAGATCGAGATCGAGATCGCGGATCACTCGCTTGGTGCCGAACGAGCGGCCGAGGGCGCGCGCGCGGATCACAGGACGTCCACGAGCACGAACACGAAGAACGCGAGGCTGATCGCGCCGTTCATCGTGAAGAACGCAGCGTCGAGGCGGCGCTGGTCGTCCGGACGGATCAGGAGGTGCTCGTAGAGAAGCAGCGCGGCGACGACCGAGACACCGAGCCAGTAGGCGACGCCGACGTCGAGTCCGAGCCCGGTCGCGACCAGCAGCGCCACGGTCAGGAGGTGGAGCGCACGGGCGCCGCGGAACACCCCTCGGACGCCCCACCGCGTCGCCCAGGAGTGCAGCCCCTGGTCGCGGTCGATGTCCAGATCGAACAGCGAGTAGAACAGGTCGAAGCCGGCGACCCACGCCGCGACGCCGGCGCCGAGCGCCCAGGCCTGCCACGGCAGGTCGCCGCGGATCGCCGCCCACGCGCCGACCGGGGCAAGCCCGTCGACTGCGCCGAGCCACAGGTGCGCGAGCCAGGTGACCCGCTTCAGGTAGGGGTAGACGACGAAGCCGGCGACGGGAATCGGCCACAGCCAGCGCACGAGCGGGTCGAGCTGCCAGACCGCGACCAGGAAGAGGGCGAGCGAAACGGCGCAGAAAGCGGCGACCTGCCCGGACGTCAGGCGACCTGCCGGCAGCTCGCGGCCTGCGGTCCGCGGGTTCCGCGCGTCGATCTCGGCGTCGATCAGCCGGTTGAGCGCCATCGCCAGCGAGCGGGCCCCGACCATCGCGAGCGTGATCCAGACGAGGTCGTGCGCGCTCGGGACGTCGTCCACCGCGAGAAACGCGCCGACGTAGGCGAACGGCAGCGCGAAGACCGTGTGCTCGATCTTGACGAGCGCCGCGAAGCGCCTTGGAAGCTCGGCGGCGATCAAGTCTGCTTGTGCGACGGATCGCGCTCCCCGGCCAGGAGCTCGAGCGCATGGTGGAGTGCGGGGCGCAGCACCTCGAACCCGTCACGGCAGCCGCCCGGCGACCCGGGGAGGTTGACGACGAGCGTCCGCCCGCGCACGCCGGCGACTCCGCGCGAGAGCAGTGCGTGCGGAGTCTTCGCGATCGAGTCGGTGCGGATCGCCTCGGCGATGCCCGGCGCCGCCCGCTCCAGCACCTCGATCGTCGCCTCGGGCGTCACGTCGCGCGGCGCGAGGCCGGTGCCGCCGGTGGTGAGCACGAGCTGCGCATCCTCGGCGAGGTCGACGATGGCGTCGGCGATCGCGTCGCGTTCGTCCGGGACGACCCGCCGCTCGACCTCGAATCCCTCCGCGGCGAGAAGCTCGACGAGCAGATCGCCGCTGCGGTCTTCCCGCGTGCCTTCCGAAACGCCGTCGGACACGGTGAGGACCGACGCCTTCAGACCGCCTCCTTCGTCTTCTCGAGGAGGCGAACGCCTTCGACGACCATCTCCTTGTCGATTGCCTTCGCCATGTCGTAGACGGTGAGCGCGGCAACGCTTGCGCCGACCAGAGCTTCCATCTCCACCCCGGTCTGGGCAGTCGTCTCCGCGACGGCGCGGATCTCGACGGAGTTCTCGCCCACGTCGAGCGTCAGCTCGACATGACTCAGAGGCAGCGGGTGACAGAGCGGAATCAACTCCGCCGTGCGCTTGGCGGCCATCACGCCCGCGATCTGTGCAGTCGCGAGAGCGTCGCCCTTCGGCAGCTCGCGGAGCCGGTGCGCCGTCTCCGGCGCCATCCGAACCGTCGCCGCCGCGACAGCGCGACGGCGCGAGAGCGGCTTCGCGCCGACGTCGACCATGCGGACGCCGCCCGTCTCGTCGACATGCGAGAGCTCGGCCACGACGAGAACGTTAACTAGCGGCGGGCGCCGAGACTCGGTCGAGGTCGGCGAGCTGCTCCGCGAGCCAGTGCTCGAGGTCGTGCTCGCGGACGTGCGCGCGGATCGCCTCCGCCCGGGCCTGCCTCGTCTCCGCGGGGAGCTCGAGCGCGGCCGCCAGAGCATCTGCCTGCCCGACGAGGTCGAAGGGGTTGACCGTCAGCACCCACGGAGCCAGCTCCGAATGCGCGCCTGCGTTTTCTGACAAGACAACTACACCGTCGCGAGCGTTGACGAGCGGAGCCTCTTTCGCGATCAGGTTCATCCCGTCGAAGATCGCGTTGACGAGCAGGACGTCGTAGATCTTGTACGCAGCGACCGACCGCGGGAAGTCGTCGCGAATCTCGAGCGTGATCGGCTGCCAGTCGGGCCGCCCGAAACGGCTGTTGACTCCTCTGACGGTCGCGTCTATCTCCTCGAGGTAGGCGGCGTATTCCGCGATGTCCTGGCGCGAGGGGTCGAGCAGCGCGAGCATCCCGACGCGGCCGTCCCACTCCGGATGGCGCTCGAGGAAGAGCTCGAATGCGCGGAAGCCGCGGACGATGTTCTTCGACGGGTCGGTCCGATCGACCCGCAGAACGATCCGCTCCGGCCGGTCGCGCTCCAGCTCCTCCTCTTCCTCGATCACCCTCCGGCTCATCGCCAGCTCGTCGAACTCCGCGGTATCGACGGAGATCGGATGCGCCGTGAGCAGGGTTCGCCGACCCTCGTACTCGACGGTGCCGCCCTCCCGGTCGGCCGCGACGCCCGGGATCTTCTCCGCCGAAGCGAGGAAGTTGTCTCCCCACCTCCGTGTGTGGAAGCCGAGCACGTCGTTCGCGAGCAACCCGTCGTGGATCGCGGCGCGCATGTCCTCCGGCAGAAGTGTCCACTGGTCGGCGTCGGGCCAGGGGATGTGGACGAACTGCGCAAGTGCGGCGTCGGACTTCGCACGGCGCACGAGGCGTGGGGCGAGGTAGAGGTGGTAGTCGTGGAACCAGACGGGCGCGTCGGGGTCGTCGTCCAGCTCCTCGAGCACCGCGTCCGCGAAGACAGCATTCACGGACTGGTAGCTCGCCCACGCCTCGTGCCACCCCGGCCCGTGGCTCGGCCAGTGGACGAGGTCGCCGAGGTGATGCTGGATGAACCACAAGGTCGGATTCGCGAAGACGTTGTAATACCGGTCGAACTCGTCGGGCTCCGGGGTGACGAGGCGAAGCCGGTACGAGGCGCCGTCGCGACCCGTCTCCTCGAACGCGCCGCCGGCCTCCGCGGCGACGACCCGGTCCTCGTCGGTCATCGCAGCCGCGATCCAGGTGATGTCCTGCCGAGACACGAGCGGCCTGAGCGCCGTGACGAGGCCGCCGCCTCCGCGGCGTTCGGTACGCCCGCCGTCGGGACCCCGACTGAAGGTGACCGGCCCCCGGTTCGAGACGACGATCAGCTTCCGCCGCCGCATCTCCACTGCCTCAGAGACTAGCCGCGCGTCACCGCGGCGAAACGCTCAGCCCAGGTTCTTCACGAAGCGGAGGCGCGACCCGCGTCCTTCTTCGCGCTCGCCGACCTCGAACTCGTCCGCGAGCGCGCCGATGATCGCGAGCCCGAGGCCGCCTTCGAGCAGCTCGCCGTCGTCGGTCTCCGTCTTGACGTACACGAACCCCGGCCCGTCGTCGCTGACCTCGATCGCCAGGCTGTCGGGCCGGAGGTCGTAGAGGATCTCGACGTAGCCTTCGCGGCCGTTCTCGTAGGCGTGCAGGATCGAGTTCGAGCACGCCTCCGTCAGGGCGAGCTTGAGATCGGCCAGCGTCTCGCTGTCGAAGGGGCGGAAGCCCGCGAGGCCGGTGAGTGCAAGACGGCCGAGCGTGATGTACTCCGCGCGCGCAGGAAACCTGAGTCGGACTTGGCGGCTGTCGCCGCCCTGGTCGGTCGCGCTCAGCTGGGACGTGACGCCTGGGACGCTCATCAGCGAAACCTGCGACTTTCTACCTGATTCGGCGGCTGGACTGCGGGTGCACTCGGTTGATAGCCCAAGTCGCCAAATCCGTAACTCAACGCGGCTCGTCGGGTGGACGATCCGTCAGCTTCACCGGGACGTCGCGACGCTGCGAACCGCGCAGGATCGTGAAGCGCGCGACCTGGCCGGGCCTGAGCTCCTCGGTGACGATTCGGACGACGTCAGTCGAACTGCGCACCGGCCGGCCGTCGATCGCCACGACGACGTCGCCGCCGTACGTGAACGCGATCCCGTTGAAGTCGCGCTCGTCGAAGCCGCCACGCAACCCCGCGCGTGCACCCGGACTGTCGGTGCGCACGGAGGTGATCACGGCGCCGTAGCGGACCGGATAGCGGAACCTGCGCGCGAGGCTCGGCGTCAGGTCCTCGGTCGTCACCCCCACGTACGCGTATGCGACCCGCCCACGGGCGAGGAGCTGCTCCATCGACCGCCGCGCCGCGTTGATCGGCACCGCGAAGCCGACACCTTCGTTCGCGCCCGAGTCGCTGCGAATCTGGGCGTTGATCCCGATCACGCGTCCCCCCGCCTCGAACAGCGGCCCGCCCGAGTTTCCGTGGTTGATCGGAGCGTCGACCTGGATCGCGTTGACGAGGTTGTAGCGCGAGGTGAGCGACTCGATCGACCGCTGCGTCGCCGAGACGATCCCGACGGTGAGCGAGTTCTCGTTCCCGAACGGACTCCCGATCGCCGCGACCGGTGCCCCGACGACGACGCTGCTCGAGTCGCCGAGCGGCAGCGGGTCGAGCGGGTGCGCCTTCGGATCGACGCGGAGAACGCCGACGTCGTCGAACACGTCCCAGCCGACGATCTTCGCCTCGACGCGATCGCGGTCCCGAAACTCGACGAACACGCGGTCGGCCGCGCGGACGCTTCCGCCTCCCTCGCCGGCGGTCGTGATCACGTGCGAGTTGGTCAGGATCACGCCGTCGTCGGAGACGACGAACCCCGACCCCTGCGCCGCGCCGACACCGGACGCCGGGCCGAAGGCGGCGTAGAGCGTGACGACGCCGGCCGACCGCTCGGCGTAGATCCGCGCCGGATCGAACGACGTTCCCTGCGGGGTCTTGGCCGGCGCCGACGTCGCCTGGGCGGGGGCGCTCTCGCGCACGATCACCGTCTTCCGCTCGCCGTGGAGCCACCCGACCGCCCAGGCGATCAGGATCGTCGCGGCGGCCCCTGCCGCGGCGAACCCGGCGGCGGCGGAGAAGAGAACCCGGCGTTGCACTTTCGGCACTCTATCGTCACGCTTTGTTGTCAAATTAGACTACAGAGGCAACTACAGTGCGGGGTGCCGAGACGCGACGAGGAGATTGCGTGGGCGGCGGGATTCTTCGAGGGCGAGGGATGTATCTCGGAAACGAACGGCAAGCTCACACTGCGGGTCGCCAATACCGACGAAGACGTCATTCGCCGGTTCGAGGAATGGATCGGCATGGGTCGCATCTACGGGCCCTATTCGCACGACTGCCGCGACGGCTACAGGGCGCACGCCGGTGTTCCACGGGGTCGCATCGGACTACGAGGCATACGACGCGGTCAACCTCCTTGCCCCGTTTTTGAGCCGGCGTCGGCTCGAGCGGGCGCTCGGAATCACGGGCTTGACATTTCCCGTGGAATTGCCCTTTAGGACATGGCTGGTGCAGCGGCCCGCGCCTCGGCCGGCTGGGCGATCGGTAACCGCAGCGTGAACACCGTCCGCCCGCCACTCGAGTCCAGCTCGAGCGCTCCGCCCATCGCCTGCGCAAGCTCGCGCGCGATCGCGAGCCCCAGACCGCTGCCCGACGAGCGCCGCCCCTCCAGGCGATAGAAGCGCTCGAAGACGCTCCCCGCATGCTCCGCTGGAATCCCGGGTCCGTCGTCCTCGACCGAGAGCGCGCCGGGCCCAACCCGCACCAGGACGCGCGTCCCGGGTTGGGTGTGCACGAGCGCGTTCTCGACGAGCGCCCGCCCGATCTGAGCGACCCGCTGCTCGTCGCCGATCACGGGAGAAACCCCGTCGGTGACGGCGTCCAGCGGATGATCGCCGCTCAGCGCCAGCGCAGCGAACTCCTCGACCACGGACTCGGCGATCTCCGCCAGGTCGACCTCCTCACGTTCGACACGCAGCTGCCCCGCATCCGCGCGCGAGAGGTCGAGGAGCTCGGTTGCGAGCTTCGCGAGCCGATCGACCTGCTCGCGCATCGTGCCCAGAAACTCGCGCCGCGTCTCCTCGTCCAGGTCCTCGTCCGTGAGCAGCTCGAGGAACCCACCGAGCGAGAACAACGGGGTCCGGAGCTCGTGCGAGGCGTTGGCGATGAACTCGCGCCGGGCGTGGTCGAGCGCCGCGAGACGCTCGCGCATCCGGTCGAACGTGCGCGCGAGCTCCCCCACCTCGTCGGCACTCGTGTCGAGGATCGGCTCGTCGAACTGCCCTGCGGCGATTCGTTCGGCAGCGCTCTCGAGGCGCCGCAAGCGCCTGGCGAAGAGAAACGCACCGACGTACCCGACGGCGACCGCGGCGATCAGCGCGAGGATGCCCGCGAGGACGAGCCGGTTGCGGACGAGGCTGACCGATGTGAGCGCGTCGTGGAGGGACGCGGACAAGAGCAGCACCGAGTTCGTCCCGGGCACGGGCGCCGCCGCCTCTGCGTACCGCCCGCCGGCGTGCGAGACGGAGCCGCTCGCCGGCTTGAGCGTCAGCGCGGCCCGCAGAGCGACCCTGTCACGCTGGATGTCGGTCGAGCCGACCCCACGCGAGTCGCCGACGACGACCAGCGCCGCCGGCGGGCTGACGTAGTCGTACACGACGACCCGCGCGTTGGCGCTCTCGGACTCGCTCTCCAGGAAGTCCGGCCAGCGGAAGCGATCGGCCGGAAGGTCGCGTGCAACTCCCGCCGCGGCGCGCTGCAGCTGGGAGATGCGGGAGCTGATCAGCCGGTTCTCGAGCGACGGAACGACGATCAGATAGACGAGCACCAACGCGCCCGCGAGCACGAGCAGCAACGCCAGGCCGAGCCGCGCGCCGACGCCGCTGAACCGTCTCATCGGTCGCGGAAGCGATAGCCGACCCCGCGCACGGTCAGCAGGTACTTCGGCTCGCGTGGATCCGCCTCGAGCTTCTCCCGGAGGTGGCGCACGTGAACGTCGATCGTGCGGGGCTCGCGGTACGCGGATCCGCCCCACAACACCTCGAGCAGGGACTGGCGCGAGAACACAAGGCCGGGGCGCGTCGCCATCGTCCGGAGGAGCTCGAACTCGACGTACGTGAGCTGAACCGGCTTGCCCTCGACCTCGACGGAGCGCCGCGCCGGATCGATCCGTAGTCCTTCCACCTCGATCGTCTCCTCGTCCCGCGGCTCGTACCGCGGCGTCGCCGCGCGGCGGAGAAGTGCGCGGACGCGGCTGCGGAACTCACGGATCGAGAACGGCTTCGTGATGTAGTCGTCCGCGCCGAGCTCCAGCCCGAGGACCTTGTCCAGCTCGTCGTCGCGCGCAGTCAGCATCATGATCGGCACGCTGCTGTCGGCCCGGAGCCGCTTGCACACCTCGAGCCCGTCCAGCTTCGGGAGCATCACGTCGAGGACGACGAGGTCGACGTCCTCCGACCCGAACCGCTTCAGGGCTTCTTCGCCGTCCCGGGCCTGAACGACGCGGTACCCGTCCCGCTCCAGCGGATACGTCAGGAGCTTCTGAACCGACTCCTCGTCGTCGACGAGCAGGATGGTGGCGGTATCCGGCATGGGGGCCGACCGAAGGGGGGACGTACTATAGCCCTCGATCGTCGGTCAACCGTTACCTCCACCGCCGCGCCGTCGGCGGCGCGGGACGCCCGAACGCCCGGTCAACGGCCGCCTGTACCGAGGGACGTGGCTCCTCGTCGGCCTGCCGCTTCTCGTCGCGGCCTTCAGCGTCCAGCAGCCGTCCGCTCTGCCGGCGCCCCAGCTCCCGCCGACATTCGACGGCGCCGCCGCAACCGAGCTGGCGGACGAACTCGCGAACACGTGGCCCAACCGCGCGCCGGGGACGGGCGGCGCACTGGGGGCGACGCGCTGGCTGATCGACAAGATGGCGCAGTACGGCTACAAGGCGGACGTCGACGGCTTCGACACGACGATCCCCGGCGAGGGCCGACAGCTTCTGCGCAACGTGACGTTCAAGGTCGGCCCCCCGGACGGCGATGCAATCGTCGTCATGGCCCACCGCGACGACACCGGCCTCGGGCCCGGCGCCAACGACAACGCGTCGGGTACGGCGGCTCTGATCGAGCTCGCACGCGCCTACGGCACCGTGCCGGGCTCGCCCGTCCAGGCAGTGAGGCCGCAGCACCGGCTGATCTTCCTGTCGACCGACGGCGGCTCATTCGGCGGGGTCGGCGCGCTTCGCTACGTCACGCATGCCCCGGACCGCGAGCGGATCGTCGCGGTGATCAACCTCGACTCGATCGCAGGCCGGGGGCAGCCGCGGCTGGAGATCGCCGGCGACGAGGCCAGGTCTCCCGCTCCCGCCCTGGTCGAGACAGCAGCGGCCAGGATCGTCGAGCAATCCGGGTCGGCGCCCGGCCGAACGAGCGCTCTCGGCCAGCTCACGGATCTCGGCTTGCCGTTCAGCCTCTACGAGCAGGCTCCTTTCGTCGGCCGGGGCATCCCTGCAGTGACGATCACGACCGGCGGCAACCGGCCACCCTCGTCGTTTGGCGACGTCCCGGAGGGGCTGAGCAAGAAGCGGCTGACCGAGATCGGACG
This sequence comes from Gaiellaceae bacterium, assembly GCA_035274625.1. Lineage (GTDB taxonomy): Bacteria > Actinomycetota > Thermoleophilia > Gaiellales > Gaiellaceae > DATBLE01. The sequence goes on along the minus strand of DATENZ010000156.1, from coordinate 31,098 downwards.
CGCGGCCCAGGGGCTGCTCGGCTCGCTGGACGAGGGGCTCGAGCTCGCGCGCGGGACTCGGAGCTACGTCTACCTGGGTCAGCGAATCGTGCGTGGCTGGGCGATCCAGCTCGTCCTCGTCGCGATGCTGCTCCCCTTCGCCGCCGCCGCCGTCGACCTCTTCGCCCGCTGCCGGCGGCGTCGCATCGCGGTTGCGCCGGGCCTGCGCGCGTACCGAAGTCGGGCGGGAATCTGGCTGTGGGCCGGGGCGCTGTTCCTCCTCTTCGGCCTGATCGGAGCCTGGCCCGGCGGGGCCGCCCGGCCCGTCAGTCCCGAGACGGCCGCTGCGGGCGACTGGCCGTTCCTTGCGTTGCTCGGCTTGCTCGTCCTCACGCTGCCGGGCTGGCTCGTCGCGCGGGCCCGGCTGGCCCCACCGCGGCCGTCGACCGCGGAAGAGGAGCTGGCGGGCCACTCGGCCACCATGCTCGTGCTCGGGGTCGTCGCGCTGCTCGTCGTCGCCACGAACACGTTCGCGCTCCTCTTCCTGCTCCCCTCGCTCCACGTCTGGCTGTGGCTCCCACACCTCCGCGACCGCGGGGTCGGGGCGCGGCTCGGCCTGCTCGCGGCCGGCGCCCTGGGGCCGTTCATCCTCGTCGGCTCGTTCATGTTCCGCTTCGGGCTCGGCCTCGATGCACCCTGGTACCTTGCGGAACTCGTCTCGCTGGGCTACGTCTCGATCGTGGCGTTCTTCCTCGCTCTTTGCTGGCTCGCGGGCGCCGCGCAGCTGACGGCGATCGCGATCGGCCGGTACCGCCCGTACCCGAGCGCGGCCGAGCGGCCGCCGCGCGGGCCGATCCGCAACACCGTCCGGGCAATCGTGCTCACGCTCCAGGCGCGCCGCCGTCGAGCGGCCGTGGACGAGCGCGAGGCGATGGAGGCGTAGTGCGGTCCGCGCGGATGAGACGAGTAGCGCGGATCACCGGGACGACGATGATGATCGCCGGCGTCGGCGCGATCGGCTGGGCGCTGCTCGTGTGGCAGTGGCAGGACCCCTTCACCGCGATCTACACGAAGTACCAGCAGCACAAGCTCGCCGAGAGCTTCGCGCACCGCTTCGACGACTACCGGCCGGCCGCCCCGGCGCCGAAGGTGGCGAAGAAGAAGGAAAAGCAGAAGCACGAGCCGGAGCCCGAGCAGAACGCCGCCGCGAGCGTGGCCGCCGCTGCGACGGCGTATCGCCGGTCCCTGCACGAGGGCGATCCGGTCGGGCGCCTCGTCGTTCCGCGCCTCGGCCTGAAATCGATCGTCGTCAACGGGACGAGCCACGACGACCTGACCAGAGGACCCGGAAGGGAGATGCACACCGCGATGCCGGGCGAAGGCGAGCTCGTCTACGTCGCCGGCCATCGGACGACGTACCTCGCTCCGTTCGCGCACATCGACTCCCTGCGTCCGGGCGACCGTGTCGAGTTCGTGCTCCCGTACGCGACCTTCGAGTACGAGATCACCGGCCACCGGATCGTCGAGGCCGACAACCTCTCGGTGCTCCGCACGCACCACCGCGAGGTGCTCGCGCTCCAGGCTTGCCACCCGCGCTTCTTCGCCACCCACCGATACATCGCGTACGCGAAGCCGGTGCGCGTGATTCCGCGGCAGGGCCGGCCGTACGCCGTCGGTCCGAGGCAGCCGCTCGCGTAGAGCGGGCGGCACAGCACGCCGTTCCGCGCGCGGTGAACCTGATCGACCCACACTCTGTTGCCTTGATGAGCAACGAGCCGCTCGCGCGGGCGCTCAGCCAAGCGGGATGTAGCGCACGGCTGATCCCGCCGGGAGTTGCCCCTCGCCGCGGGGGACGAGGACGAGCGCGTCCGCCTCGGCGGCGCGCACGATCATATGCGACTCCTGTCCGGTGACCGGCCGGAGCGAGACGCCGTCCTCCGTGACCTCCGACCGCGCTCGGAGGAGATCGTCGCGGTGCGGATTCCGCGCGACGTCGACTTCGAGCCGGCCGGAGGCGAATCTCGGACCGGGCTCGGCGGCGCCCTGAAGCGCGAGCACCGCCGGCCGGACGAACAGCTCGCACCCAACGAGCGACGACACCGGGTTGCCCGGGAGCCCGAAGACGAGCGTCCGGTCGCGAACGCCGAACGACACCGGCTTCCCGGGCCGGACTGCTACGCGCCAGAAGACCTCCTCCACGCCGAGCTCGGCCTCGACTCGACGAACGAGGTCGTGCGGGCCGACGGAGACGCCGCCGGAGGTGACGAGGACGTCGAACTCGAGACCCTCCGCCAGCGAGCGACGGTGCGCGTCCTCGTCGTCGGCGACCGCCGCGAGCCGCCTGACCTCCGCGCCGCTCGCCGCCAGCTGCGCCGCAAGCATCACCCCGTTCGCCTCGTACACCTCACCCGGCCCGAGCGGCGAGCCCGGCTCGCGCAGCTCGGTCCCCGTCGTGAGAACGGCGATCCGCGGTCGCCGGTGGCAGACGACCTCGGCGATCCCCGCGGCCGCGAGCGCGCCGATCTGCCCCGCGCCCAGCCTGACGCCGACTTCGGCGACGACCGCTCCGCGGGTCACGTCCCCGCCGACGGGTCTGACGTTCGCTGACGTGGCAACAGCCTCGCGGATCTCCACCTTGTTGTCACTTTCGCCAACCAACTCGTGCTGGATGACCGCGTCGGCTCCTTCCGGGACGACTCCGCCGGTCGCAATGGCCATCGCCTCGCCGGACGCAAGCGGCCGGGGCGCGGGGTTGCCGGCGGCGATCCTGAACACGACCGGCAGCGTCCCCGGCGTGTCAGCGGCACGGACGGCGTAGCCGTCCATCGCAGAGCTCGGGAACGGCGGCAGGTCGACCACCGCCTTCGCCGGCTCCGCCAGCACCCTGCCGGCCGCCTTCGCTAACGCAACCGTCTCGGCGGCCAACGGAGCGACGCGGGCGAGGACGGCGCGCTGGGCTTCGGCGAGCGAGAGGAGCTCGGTCACGGCTGCGTACGCTACCGCCGTGGCAGAGCAGGTCATCGCCGCCCGCTACCGCCTCGAGCAGCGCGTCGGGGTCGGCGCGATGGCGGAGGTGTGGTCAGCCACCGATCTCGAGCTCGACCGGCAGGTCGCGGTCAAGCTCCTCGCCCCGGAGGCCGACCCTGCGCGGTTCGAGCGCGAGGCGCGCGCAGCGGCGGCGCTGTCGCACCCGAACATCTGCGCGCTCTACGCGTACGGCGAGAGCGACGGCCGCCCCTACATGGTTCTCGAGTATCTGCCCGGTGGATCGCTGGAGGACCGCCTCGCAGGCGGACGCCCGCTCGCAGACGCCGAGGCCGAACGCATCGCCGCCGACGTCGCAGCCGGGCTCGCTCAAGCGCACGCCCGCGGCGTCGTCCACCGCGACCTCAAGCCGGCGAACGTACTGTTCGACGCCGACGGGCGGGCCAAGATCGCCGACTTCGGCATTGCCCGCGCCGCCGGTGCGCCGGGGATGACGGAGGTCGGGACGGTGCTCGGCACCCCGGCGTACATCTCGCCGGAGCAGGCAGCCGGGAGCGAGGCGACGCCGGCGAGCGACGTCTACGCGTTCGGCGTGATCCTCTACCGGATGCTGACCGGCCGACTGCCGTTCGAGTCGGCCGATCCGCTGGCTCTCGCCGCCATGCATCGCGAGCAGGAGCCCCGGCCGGTGTCGGCCGTGCGGCCGGACGCGCCGCCGCGACTGGAGAGCCTGGCCACGGCGGCACTCGCCAAGAGTCCCTTCGATCGGCCGCCCGACGGAGGGGCACTTGCGGCGGAGCTTCGGCGGCCCGCTCCCGAGGACACCGCGGCAACCCAGATCCTCACCGCGGCGACCCCCTCTCGCCGACGAACGCCGCTGGTGCTCCTCGCCGCGGGGGCGCTCGCGGCGGCAGGGGTCGCCCTGGCGATCGGCGTGACGTTCAGCGGCGGCGGAGGCACACCGGCGAAGCCGCCGTCGGTCTCCCGGACGGAGGTTCCGCGCGACACGACGCGACCGCGCGTCCCCGTGACGATCCCGACCGCGGCGGAGGAGACGACGGAGCCGAGGACGACGGAGGCCGCGACGACGGCGACGACGAGAGAAGCCTCGACCACCGAGCCGACGACGACAACCGCGCCGGAGCCGACGGCGACCGAGCCGACCACGGTGCCGACGACGACGGCGGCTCCACCGGCGACGACGACCCCGACGACTGCGCCGCTCACGACGACGCCGCTCACGACTGCGCCGGTCACGACGGCGCCACCGCCGCCGCCGCCGCCGACCTTCACGGAGACGGCAACCACGGAAGAGACGACGACCGTCGACACGACCGCGACCACGAGCGCGCCGACGACCACTATGGCCGCGACCACGACCGCGGCTGCCGCCACCACCCCGGCGACGACGACACCGGGTTAGGCTCGCGCGCATGATCTCGGTCGTCGTCCCGGTCCGGAACGAGGAACGAACCGTGGCGCTCCTCCTGGACGAGCTCGATTCCGCGCTGCAGCAGCTCGAGGCGCCGTGGGAGGCGATCTTCGTCGACGACGGGTCGACCGACGGCACCCTTGCCGCGCTGACCCGCCTCCACGCCGCGCACGACAACGTCACCGTCGTCCGCCTCCGCCGGAACTTCGGCAAGGCCGCGGCCCTCGGCGCCGGCTTCGCCCAGGCACGCGGCGACGTGATCGTCACGGTCGACGGCGACCTCCAGGACGATCCAGCCGAGATCCCACGGCTGCTCGTGAAGCTCGAGGAGGGCTTCGACCTCGTCTCCGGCTGGAAGGCGCACCGACGCGACCCCCTCCGCCGCCGTCTGCTCTCGCGCCTCTTCAATGCCGTCACGCGGTGGGTCTCCGGCGTGCGGCTGCACGACATGAACTGCGGCCTAAAGGCGTACCGCGCCGAGGTCGTGCGCGGCCTCCGCCTCTACGGCGAGCTCCATCGCTTCATCCCGGTGCTCGCCCACCACCGCGGATTCCGGATCGCCGAGCTGCCGGTCAACCACCGCCCGCGCGACCACGGCCGGTCGCGCTACGGGCTCGAGCGCTACCTGCGCGGCTTCCTCGACCTGCTCACGGTCTCGTTCCTGGGGCGATACCGGCACCGGCCGCTGCACCTGTTCGGGGGCCTCGGCCTCGCGCTGTCGCTGGCCGGCGCCGGCGTCCTGATCTACCTGACCGTGGTGAAGCTAATGGGGCACGCGATCGGGCAGCGGCCGCTCCTAATCCTCGGCGTCCTGCTCGTGGTCGTCGGCCTCCAGGTGTTCTCTCTCGGCCTGATCACCGAGCTGATCACGAGCCACCACGAGGAGCGCGCGACCGAGCGCGAGCGGGCCGAAGCGCTGGTGGAGGAGATCCTGTCCTGAAGGTCCTGTATTTCGGGACCTACGAGCGGACGTATCCACGGAACGCGCAGGTGATCTCGTGCCTGCGGCGTGCGGGCGTCGAGGTTGCCGAGCACCACGTCCCGGTCTGGGAGGGACGCGAGCACAAGTGGAGCGCAGGTCTCGGCGCGGCGGCCAGGCTGGCGGCGGCGGAGGTGCGGCTGCTGCGTCCGCCCCGGCAGGACTTCGACGCGCTGATCGTCGGCTATCCGGGTCACCTCGATCTCCTCGCCGCGCGGCGGGCGGCGCGGCGACGGCCGGTCGTGTTCAACCCGCTCGTCTCGATCGCCGAAACGCTCGTCGCCGACCGGGCCCGGTTCCGCAACGGCAGCTGGCCGGCCCGCCTCCTCGCCGCCGCCGACCGGCGAGCGTTCCAGGCCGCCGACCTCGTCGTCGCCGACACCGAGGCGCACGCCGAGCACCTCGCCCACACCACCGGAGCGCGGCGCGTCGAGGTCTGTTTCGTGGGAGCCGAGGAGCGGATCTTCCGCCCGGGGTGGCAACCGAGCGACGGCTTCTGCGCGCTCTTCGTCGGGAAGCTGATCCCGCTCCACGGCCTGGACACGATCCTCGCCGCGGCGCGCCTCGTGCCCGATCTGCGGATCCGCATCGTCGGGAGCGGCCAGCTCGAGCGGCTGCTCGAGACCCGGCCGCCGAACGTGGAGCACGTGCCCTGGGTCGAGTACGAGCGGCTCCCGGACGAGCTGCACCGCGCCTCGTGCGCGCTCGGGATCTTCGGCACCTCCGAGAAGGCTGTGCGCGTGATCCCGAACAAGGCGTTCCAGGCGCTCGCCTGTGGCGCGCCGCTCGTCACCGCCGATACTCCGGCCGCGCGGGAACTGCTGACCGACGGCGAGAGCGCGCTGCTCGTCCAGCCGGGCGACCCGGAAACGCTCGCGGCCGCGCTGCGGCGGCTCGCCGAAGAGCAAGGGCTCGCCGAGCGGCTCTCGCAGCAGGGTCTCGCCGCGTACGAGGCCCGGGCGAGCGAGGACGTCCTCGGTGCGCGGTGGCGGGACCTGCTCGAGTCCCTGATGTGAGAGCGCGCGCGCTCCTGTGGGCGGCAATCGCCGCCTACGCGGCTGGCTTCGGCTCGCTCTCGATCCTCCGCTACCGGGCCTTCACCGCGGGCCGATACGACCTCGGGAACATGGTTCAGACGGTCTGGAACACGGCCCACGGCCACTTCCTGCAGATGACGAGCGGCGACGGCCGCCAGATCTCGCGGCTCGCCGCCCACTTCGATCCGATCCTCGCCGCCTTCGCACCGCTGTGGTGGATCTGGCCGAGCGCGGAGCTGCTCCTGCTCGTCCAGGCGATCGTGATCGCGCTCGGTGCCCTCCCCGTGTACTGGCTCGCGCGGAAGCACCTCGGCGGCGACCGCTCCGGGCTCGCGTTCGCGCTCGCGTACCTGCTGTACCCGGCGACGCAGTGGCTGACCCTGAACGAGTTCCACCCGGTCGCGCTGGCCTGCCCGTTCCTGCTCTTCGCATTCTGGTACCTCGACGAAGGGCGGCTCGTGCCGTTCGCGATCTTCGCGCTCCTGGCGATGACGACGAAGGAGGAGGTCGGTCTCGTCGTCGCCGGCTTCGGCCTCTGGTATGCGATTCGGCGCCGGCGGGCCGTCGGCGCGGCGATCGCGGGCGCCGGCATCCTCGTCTCCGCCCTCGCCGTCGCCGTCGTCATCCCGCACTACAACGCCGGCGCCGAGTCCGCCTTCTACGGGCGCTACGACGCGATCGGCGGGTCAGCCGGGGGGATCGCCAGGACCGCCGTCACGCGGCCGTGGCGGATCCTGGAGCAGGCGTTCCAGGGCGGCGACGTCCACTACCTGCTCCACCTCGTCTTGCCGCTCGCCCTGCTCTGCGTGCTCGCGCCGATCGTGCTCGTCGCGGCGGTCCCGGAGCTCGCGCTGAACGTCCTCTCCGCGACGCCGACGCAGACCTCGATCCACTTCCACTACACGGCTGCGGCGATCCCGCCGCTCGTCGTCGCCACGGTGCTCGGCTCGGCTGTGCTCGTCCGCCGGTCGGCTCTCCGCAGCGGCTTCGTGATCGCCGGTGTGGTCGCCGTTGCCTTTGTAGCGAACTGGAAGCTCGGCGCGGTCCCGCTCTGGGGAGCGGTGCCGGGCGGGGAGGACCTGCAGAAGAACGACTGGCGGGTGACAGCGCACGACCACGTCGCCGACGAAGCCGTCGACCTCGTCCCGTCGCACGCCGTCGTGAGCGCGACGAACATCCTCGGCTCGCACCTGTCGGCGCGGCACCGTGTGCTCAGCCTGCCGAAGCTCGGGGACGCGACCTGGGTCGCTGCCGACGAGACGCGGCCGAGCTACGCGGATCGCGTCGCGCCGATTCCGTCGGCGGCCGCGCTCGTCCGGCTGCGGAGCAACCCCGACTGGGAGCTCGTCTTCGAGCGCGACGGCGTGCTGGTCTTCCACAAAAGAACTCCGTAGAGCGCGACGAGGACGAGATTGCGCGCGAGCAGCGCCCACACCTGCGGACCGACCGCCCACAGCTCCGGGTAGTCGAAGTACCAGCTCTGGGCGAGCGCGAGCGCCGCCACCAGCAGCACCGCCGCCGACACGCCGCCGAACACCACCAGCGGGATCAGCCAGACGGCGTACTGCGGCGAGAGCACCTTCCCGAACGCGAGCACCCCCGCGACGCTCGCGGCGAACGCGAGACCGAGACCGGATCGCCGCCGCGCGTACAGGACCCACACCGCGACGACCGCGATCAGCTCCGCCGCCGACGTGACGTAGCCGAGGGCGTGCGGGAGGTCGCCGGCGACGTCGCGCGACACCGCCGCGTGCGTCGTCTCGACGACGTTCGCGTCGTAGATGCCGAGGCGGTCGGCCGACAGGACGACGCTCGCCGCGAGGCTTTCGACGTGCAGGCCGCGGCCAAGCTGCGCGTCGAGGCTGTCCCACACGCCCCCCGGCGAGAGAGCGACCCACGGCACCACCAGCACGGCCGTCACCGCGGCGAAGGCGCCGAGCGCGCGAGCGGCAGCGGCTCGCCCGAGGTAGACGAGCGCGGGGGGGACGAGGACGAGCGGGTAGAGCTTCGCGGCGAACGCGGCGCCGAGCAGGCCGAACGCGAGCGTGCCGCGGCGGTACGCGAGCGCCGTCAGCGCACCGATCGTCAACGCAGCGGGCCAGGCGTCGTAGGTGTTCAGCGAGACGGGGCCGAGGGCGATCGGCACGAGTGCGAGAAACACGGCCGCCGCCCCGACCTCGAACGGGCCCTTCCCCGCCCGCACGAGTAGCAGCGCGACGAGGAAGATCGACGCCAGGCAGCAGACCGCCATCAGCGCCTTGAAGAGCGCGTCGTACGCACCGTGCGGCGCGAGCGCCGGTGCCGTGAACAGCGGAACCGCACCCGGCGGGTACTCGACGAAGAAGTCGCGGTAGGGGACCCGCCCGTCGAGCAGCGCCTCGCCGTACTGCCGGTAGAGATGCAGGTCGCGGAACTTGGCCCCGCGAAACAGGCCGCCGCTCGGCACGGCAAGCGCTCCGAGCAGAAGCGGCGTCACGAGCAGCGTGACGCGAAGCGCGAAGCCCGAAGGCCCGCGCACTACTGCGGCTGCGGCCCGGTTGGGGTCGTCGTCGGCGGTGGCGGCTCCGTCGGCGGTGGGGGTTCCGTCGGCGGTGGCGGCGGCTCGGTCGTCGCCGGCGGAAGCTCGGTCGTCGCCGGCGCAGGCGGAGGCGGAGGCGGAGGCTCGGTCGTCGCCGGCGGCGGCGCGACCGTCGTCGGAGGCAGCGTCACCTCGACGGTCGTCACCTCCTCCGTCGTCGTCACCTCGGGTGCGATCGTCGTCGGCGCCTCCCTCGTCGTCGTGGGCGGCTGCGTCGTCTCCTTCGGCTTGGTCGTCGTCGTCTCGGTCGTCGTCGGGGGAACGTAGACGTACTGGATCGCGTACTTACCGCGCTCGAACGGCTTCCACTCCGGGTACGTCTTCGGGAGCGTCCAGTCCTGCGGCGGCGAGTAGCGAACCGCCCGTTCCATGAAGCGCCGCCAGATCTCGGCCGGGAAGCTGCCGCCCGCGACGGCGATCCCGTGGACGTTCTCCATCGGGATCTCGGCCTGCGGGTAGCCGACCCAGACCGTTGCCTCGAGGTTCGGCAGGTAGCCGCAGAACCACGCGTCCGCGTGATCGTCCGTCGTTCCGGTCTTGCCGGCGGACGGACGACCGAAATACGCGCGTGTCCCGGTTCCGTAGAGCATGTTCTGCTCCAGGATCTTCGTCACCGTGTAGGCGACGCCGTCCGCGATCACGCGCTTGCGGGCCGCCTTGCCCCAGCCGGCCTTACTGTCTTCCTTGCCGTTCGCGAGGATGACCTTGCGGATCGCCATCGGCCGCGAGTAGATCCCGCCTGCTGCGATCGTCGCGTAGGCCGAGGCCATGTCCAGCGGCGAGACCGCGTTCGAGCCGAGCCCGATCGACGGGACCGGCTGGAGCGGGCTCTGGATGCCGAGCTTGTGCGCCATCGCTGCGACGGTCTCCGGCCCGACGTCGAGCGTCAGCTGCGCGTAGACCGTGTTGTCGGAGCGCAGCGTCGCCTGCTGGACCGTGGAGAGGCCCGAGTAGGTGTGGCTGTACGTCGACACCTCCCAGGCCGGAATCGCCGGATCGGGCTGGTACCGGAATGGGGCGGAGTAGTACGTGCTCGTCGCCGGGTTGATCCCTTCCGCGACCGCTTGGGTGAGGACGAAGGTCTTGAAGGTCGAGCCCGCCTGCCGCCGCGCCTGGGCGACGAGGTTGAACTGGTTCTGCTTGCGCCCGGGGTAGACCGCCGTCATCGCCCGGATCGCTCCGTTCGCCGGATTGATCGACACGAGCGCAGCCGCCGGGTCGTCCTTGAGGTCCAGGGTCTCCCTGATCGCGTCCTCGGCGGCCCGCTGGAACGCGGGGTCGATCGTCGTGTACACGCGCAGGCCGCCGGACTGGACCGTCTGCACGCCGTACTTCGCGATCAGCTGGTCGCGGACGTAGCTGAAGAAGTACGGCTCGCGGATCTGCGTGTACAGCCGCCCCGGCTTGAGGTGCAGGCTCCGGTCGCGCAGCCCGGCCGCGTAACGATCGAAGGGGATGTCGCCGTTGTCGAGCATCGCCCCCAGCACCTCGGCCCGCCGATCGAGCGCAGCTTCCGGATGCAGCACCGGGTCGTACAGCGAGGGCGCCTGTGGCAGCCCGGCGAGCAACGCGGCCTCCATCAGCGTCAGGCCCTTCGCCGGCTTCGAGAAGTACGTCTGTGCCGCGGCCTCGACGCCGTACGCGTGGTTACCGAAGTAGACCTGGTTCATCCACGCCGCCAGGATGCGGTCCTTCGACCAGTTGCGGCTGAGCTTGATCGCGAGGCAAGCCTCCTTGACCTTCCGCTCGACCGTCCGCTCACGCGAGATGTAGAGGTTGCGGACGAGCTGCTGCGTGATCGTCGAGCCGCCCTCGACGATGCGGCCCTTGGTCACATCGCGCCACGCCGCCCGGAAGATCCCCTCGTAGTCGACGCCGCCGTGCCGGTAGAAGCGGCGGTCCTCGACGGCGATCGTCGCCCGCGCCATCCAAGGACTGATCTTCGCGAGCGGTACCGGCTGCCGGTTGTGCTCCGCCGGGATCGACCCGAGCAGCGTTCCGTCCGCGGCGTAGACGAACGAGTTCTCGCCGATCGAGACAGGCTGGAGCGTGTCGAGCGAGCAGCTGTCCTTGAACGCGGCGGTCGCCCCGAGACCGGTGAGCACCAGGACGAGCGGGATCCCGAAGAGGAGGACGAGCACGACCATGACGGCGTTCCGGCGCCCGTGCCGGCGCCCGCGCATCCGCGTCCGCCGCCGCCGGGCGGCACCGTTCGGGAGCTCGTCGAACGGGTCGCGTCGCTTCGGGCTCACGCAAAGATCCCGGCCGCGCGGAGCTGCCGGTGTGCACGCAGGCGGAGCTCGTGCTCGAGCCGCTCGGCATCGGACGGGTCGGGTGCAAGCGCGCGCACCGTGAACGTCGCGTTTCCGTCCAGGCTCTTGACGAAGACCTCCGGCTCCTTGTCGTCCACGCACGCGGCGCGAAGGAGGCCGAGGACGTTCTCGAGGTCGGCGTTCAGCGGAACTTGCACCGTGATCTCAGCGCGTTGTGCCCGATCGACGATCGTGGAGTTGCGGATGGTATCCGAGGCCAGTTTCTCGTTCGGGATCACGAGCCTGGTGTCGTCGTCGGCCCGGATGAAGGTGTAGGTGAGGCGGATCTCCTCGACGACGCCCTGGGTGCCGTCGACCGTGATCCGGTCCCCGAGACGGAGCGGCTGCGTGAACGCGATCAGAATGCCGGCGGCAACGTTCGCGAGGGTCCGCTGCGCTGCGAAGCCGACGATGAGGCCGACCAGCGCGCCGCTGGCGAGGATCGCCCCCGCGATCGCGCGCACCTGCGGAATCACCAGCAACCCGGAGAGGAGGGCGACCGCGACGATCCCGGCCATGACGCTCCGGCGGAGCACGCGGTAGCGCGTCAACGTGCCCGCGCGCAGATGGCCCCGGCGCATACGCAGGTCAACGAGCTTCGCAAGCACGGAGCTCACGAGCACGACCGCGGCAAGGATGACGATCCGCTCCCAGAAGGGCATCGCGACCGGTCCTATTCGACGCCGAGGGCGGTGAATCCTCAGAGGGGTTGGCGGCCCGCGAAGCCGTCCTCGAGACCGTGCCAGTAGGCGATCTCGTCCTCGCCGAGCCGCCAGCAGAGGAGCACGTCCTCGCCGTCGCGCATCGAGGGGAAGTCGACCAGCCCCGTGTCGAGGTCCTTGACCTGCACGCCGAGCGCGTGGATCTCGTCGACGATCGCTCCGAGCTGGCTCGTGCGCTCCTCCACGGCTGTGTTCGCTTCGGCGAGCTCGGCAGGGGGAATGCCGCCGCCGTTCCCCGAGATTCGGAGGCCGAGCTCGTCGCGGCGCTCCTGCGCGCGGTCCATCGCCTGCTTTGCCTCGACCATCCGCTCGACGAGCGGCCGGACTTCCGCCAGCGCGGCATTGGCCTCCTCCGGGGTGAAGCGGCGCTCGGTCACGGATCTATGATCGGGGCCTCGTGCGCACGGGTCAACGGGTCAGGGAGCCGCGTGTCCGCGCGCGCCTCGCCGAGTTTCGAGTTGCACGACCGAGCGGACCTGCGCTCGAGATCTTCCTGTGGAGCCGCGCGGCGATCTGGGCGGCCGCGCTGTTCGCCTGGCTCGTCTTCGAGCCGAACCGACATCCGCGCGCGGCACGGTGGGACGATCCCGCCCTCACACGCGACCTGGGCTGGATCACGGACGTCTGGGCGCGCTGGGACAGCGTCTGGTTCCTGCGCATCGCCGAGCACGGATACGGCGCCGCGTCGGGTGTCGCTGCGGCCTTCTACCCGCTCTACCCGCTCACCCTCGCCGGCGCCGGCCGCGCGCTCGGCGGCCATTACGTCCTGGCCGGAATCGCCGTCTCGCTCGGCGCCGCCCTCGCATCCTTCGTGCTGCTATATCGCCTCGCCGAGGAGCGGCTGGGGGCAGACGGTGCACGCCGCGCCGTCCTCTACCTCGCCGTCTTTCCGATGAGCCTTTTCCTGCAGGCGGTCTACAGCGAGTCGCTCTTCCTGATGCTCGCGCTCGGCGCGTTCCTGCTCGCAGAGCGGCGACGCTGGCCGGAGGCGGGGGTCGTCGCGGGGCTCGCGGTGCTCACACGCATCGCCGGAGTCGCGCTCCTGCCGGCCCTCGCGCTGATGGCCTGGCGCCGGCCGGAGCGTCGCCGCGCCCTCGCGAGCCTCTGCATCGCCCCACTGCTGTTCGCGACGTACCCGCTCTACCTCGGCCTTGCGAGAGGCGACGCCTTCGCGTTCGCCAAGGCGCAGGACTTCTGGAACCGCCACCTCTCGCCGGCCGGCCCGCTGGGTGGGATCTGGGACGGGTCGCGCGCGGCGTGGGCGGGACTCCGGCAGCTCGCCTCCGGCTCCCACACGCACGTCTACTGGGCGCCGGTGCAGGACACCGATCCGATGCGCGCCGCCGCCGTCAACCTCGAGGCCTTTGCGTTCCTGCTCTTGCTCGTCGGCCTGACCGTCGTCGCGTGGCGCCGCTTCGGCGCGCCGTACGGCCTGTTCGGCGCCGTCAGCCTCGCCATCCCCCTCAGCGTGCCCAGCGAGCGGTGGCCGCTGCTCTCGCTGCCGCGCTTCGGCCTCGCGCTCTTTCCCTGCTTCCTGGCGCTCGCGGTGCTCGGCGGGCGCCCGCGAGTTCACACCGCGATCCTCGTCGTCAGCTCGCTGTTGCTCGGAGTGGCGACAACCCAGTGGGCGCTCTGGCAATGGGTCGCGTAGCGATCGCGGCCGTCGCGGCTGTGCTCCTGCTCACGGCCACGGGCTGCGGCGAGCGTTCGGAGCCGATCGGCGCGAACGTGCGGCTGTACCCGGTCACGGTCCAGACCGGCGACCGGCCCCTCCGTGTGACCGCACCGAAGCACAGGATCGCCGCCCTCGATCGCCCCGTGGAGGAGATCGTGCGTGCGCTCGGAGCCGGCAGCCGCATCGTCGCCAGGACCGGCGAGGTGCGCATCGACTTCCAGGCGCTGCGCCGCGCCCGCCCCGACCTGATCGCCGCCTCCGCGGACGCGAACGAGCGCGACCTCTCGAAGGCGGCGGCGGTCACGAAAGCCGAGGTCTACACGGCGCCGGGCGATTCCATTCGCCAGGTCGAGCGGGCGATCACGCAGCTCGGGCTACTGACCGGCACACCGGTGCGGGCGCGCGCGCTCGTCCGGAGGATCGAGCAGCGGCGACACGAGGTCGACGCCAGGCTGGCGCGAACGTCCGAGGTCTCGGTCTTCGTCGACACCGGCTTCCTCACCACCGTGACCGACCAGTCGCTGATCGGCGACGTGATCAGGGAGGCGCACGGGAGGAACGTCGCCGGATCGCGAGCCGAGGCAGGGCCCGTCGACGCGGCGGAGCTGAGCCAGTTCGATCCGGACGTCTACGTCGTCCTCTCCGATGCCGAGGTGACGCTTGCCGATCTCCGCCGCAACCCGGCGACCCGCAGGCTGCGTGCCGTCCGCGAGGGGCAGGTCGTCGTCGCGGACGCCGCCCTGCTCCAGCCCGGACCGCGAATCGGCGACGGCCTGAGGCAGATCGCCCACCTGCTGCATCCGGATGCGGTTCGCTGAGCTCGACGCCGTCACGGTCGACGGCTTCGGCACGCTCGTTGGGTTGATCGACCCGGTTCCGGCCCTGGCGCGCGCGCTGCTCGATCGCGGTGTGGAGCGGCCGCCCGAACACGTGCGGCACGCGTTCGAGACGGAGGCGCGGTACTACCGGCCGAACGCGGTCGCGGGGCGGGATCCAGCGAGCCTCGCCGCGTTGCGGCTGGAATGTACCGGCGTCTTCCTCGAGGCAGGAGGCGCCGACCTCGACCCGGCGTCGTTCGTCGATGCCTTCATGGGCGCGATCGAGTTCGAGCCGATCGAAGGCGCGGTCGAGACCGTCCGGCGGCTCCGGGCCTGCGGTCTGGAGGTGGCGATCGCCTCCAACTGGGACATCGGCCTGCACGAGCACCTCGACCGCCTCGGCCTCTCGGCACTCTTCACCACCGTGGTCACGTCCGCCGAAGCCGGTGCCGCCAAGCCGGACCCGGCCGTCTTCCGCCTCGCCATGAGCCGGCTCGCCATCGAGCCCGGGCGAGCACTGCACGTCGGCGACGAGCCGGGGGACGAGGAGGGAGCAGCGGCAGCCGGCATGCGCTTCGCGCACGCGCCGCTCTCGGCCGCGTTCGAGGGCTGGACGTGATCGGCCTCGAGCGCAGCCGCCTGGCCGGCTGGGTCGTTCTCGTCTCGGTCCTCGCGCTCCTCGGCTACGCAAGCCGGGCCGCAAGCGGCAAGCCGCCGCAGGACGCCGCCTACCTCTACTCGACGGCGATCAGCGGCATCGTCCAGTACGGGATCATCCTCGCGGTCGTCCTGGCGATCGCGCGGCCGGACTGGCAGCTGCTCGCGTTGCGCCGACCGTCCTCCTACGGCCGGATCGCCGGGCCGGCGCTCCTGTTCGTCATCTCCGTGACGGTCGTGAGCGCGATCGTCTCCGCCTACAGCGACCCCGGCCGCGAGCAGGGGCTGATCCCGAAGGAGTGGGACTCGAGCCGGGCGATTCCCTTCGTCGTCAACTTCGTCGTCTTCACGATCATCGCGCCGTTCGTCGAGGAGGTCACCTTCCGTGGTCTGGGCTACTCGCTCCTCGCCCCGCTCGGCGCGCTCACGGCCTGCCTCTGGGTCGGGCTCGCATTCGGCCTCGCGCACGGACTGGTCGAGGGCCTGCCCGTGCTGATCGTCTTCGGCGCAGCGTTGGCCTTCCTCCGCTCCCGCGTGGACAGCGTCTATCCGGGGATGGTCCTGCACGGGGCGTTCAACGCGATCGCGCTGATCGCCTCCGTGACAACCTGAGCGCTCTCTATCCTTCCGCTGTGCGCCGCGCGCTGTTCGTGCTCGTTCCGCTCGTCGCGTGGCCCGCGGCGGGCCACGCGGTCGGCGGTCCCAGCGTGACGCTGAAGGCGCCGAAGGCGACCTCGTACCTCCATCGGATCGAGTTCGTCGGCCGGGTCAGCCCGAGCCGGGCGGTGCCGCGAGTGCGGCTGATGCGCGGCAACACGTTCGTCGCCTCCGCCCCTGTTCGCCGGGACGGCACGTACCGGATCCCCGTGCGGCTCGCGAGCCCCGGCCCCTTCCACGTCGCCTGGCGGGGAGTCCGGTCGCGGGAGATCTCGATCCGGATCCGTCCACGGCTTCAGGCGCGCCTCCTCGGCAGCGCGGTCACGGGTGCGCCGCTGCGCCTGGACGCCTCGATCGTCCCGGCCGCCGCCGGGCGGCTGCGAGTGCAGGTGATCCGCGAGGGCAAGGTCGGTTTCGAGGCCCGCTACCTGGGGCGTGCGCGCGTCTCGCTCGGGACCAAGGACATCGGGCCGCTCCGCATCCGCCTCCAGACCGTCCCGAATCCGGGCTACGACGCGCTCCGCCGCGAGCTGCGGACGACCCTCCGACCGGCGTCGCTCTCGGTCGGCACGACGAGCCCGGCGGTCTCCCTCCTCGCGCGGGAGCTCGCGCGGCTGCACTACGCGATTCCGTCGCTCTCGTCCACGTTCTCGTACGACTTCGTCCAGAGCGTCTACGCCTTCCAGAAGGTGCAGGGCCTGGAGCGGACGGGCGCGGTCGACGCCGGCTTCTGGACGAAGCTCCAGCAGCCCCGCATCCCGCAGGCGCGCTACAACGAGCCGGCGGACCACATCGAGATCGACAAGACGCACCAGGTGCTCTACATCGTCCGCGACGGGAAGATCGCGCTGATCTCGCCCGTCTCGACCGCGGGGATCGCGGGGTACTACACGCCGGAGGGCCGGTTCGCGATCTACCGCAAGGTCGTCGGCTACGACCCGAGCCCGCTCGGCGTCCTCCTCAACCCGATGTACTTCACCGGCGGCTACGCGATCCACGGCAACCCGTCCGTCCCGCCCTATCCGGCCTCGCACGGCTGCGTGCGCGTCCCGAACTTCGTGATCTACCGGCTGTTCTCGTCCGAGCCCTACGGCGAAGCGGTTTACGTCTACTCGTAGCCTCCGGCTTGCGGCCGTCGGCGCAGTCGTGCTCGCGCTCGCAGGCGGCCTGATCTGGACGCAGCTCGTCGACCCGAGCGGTGCGAAGGCCGTCCCCTGGCAGGACGTGACGGCCCGGATGGACGGTCTGCTCTGGCCGAACTCCGTTACCCGTTCGTTCTGGAAGCGTCGCCAGGTCGTCCGTTACCTCGCGCGCACGTTCCCGAAGAAGCCGCCCGCGGTACCGCTGTTCGACTTCGCCCGCCGCCGCCTCGTACTCGTCGCCGCCGGTCCGCGCTCGAGCACCGGCTACGCCGTCGAGATCCTGCGCGTGACCGAGCGCCGAGCCGACATCCACATCCTGGTGCGCGAGCACACGCCGTCGCTCGGCCGGCGGGTCGTGGCGCGCCTGACCTCGCCGTACCGGCTGATCACCATCCCGGCCACGAGCAAGCGCGTCTACGTACAGTGGCAGGGCCGCCCATGACACCCGACGAAGATCCCGTCCTCCGCCAGTTCCGCGAGCAGATCTCGGACAACGACCGCGCGATCGTCGACGCGATGAACAAGCGGCTGCGGCTCGTGGCGCAGATCAAGGACTACAAGGACTCCAGGGGGATCGGCTTCGTCGACCCCGAGCGGGAGGAGTGGATGGTGCAGTACCTGACGCGGGCGAACCGCGGCCCGCTGTCCGCGGACGGCCTGCGCGAGCTCTTCGCGGCGATCCTCGACCTCACGAAGCGCGAGGTCTCGAAGGGCTAGGTCTCTTCGCCTTCCTCGACCGCGAACTCGTCGGGCGTGACCTGGTCGAGGAACTTGCGGAACTCGTCGACGATCTCCTCCTCGTTGACCTCCTCGCCCTCGAATTCAATCGCCGACTCCTCGATCACGCGCTCGTCGGCGTAGATCGGCGCCTCCGCCCGAACGGCGAGCGCGATCGCGTCCGACGGCCGCGAGTCGACCTCGATCTCCGACCCGTCCTGCTGGATCGTGATGCTCGCGTGGAACGTGTTGTCGCGCAGCTCGGTGACCGTGATCCGCGTGACGCGGGCGTCGAGGTGGGCAAGCATCGAGGTGACGAGGTCGTGGGTCATCGGCCGCGGCGTCTCCGCCCCCTGCAGCTTCATCAGGATCGCCGCCGCCTCCGGATGACCGATCCAGATCGGCAGGAACTTGTTCCCGTCGGCGGTCTTCAGCAAGACGATCGGCTGCTTGCCGACGATGTCGAAGCTGACGCCGTAGATGACCATCTCGCGCATCCGGCAGGGGCCTCTCGACTCATCTTAGCCGAGGGTTCTGCGAAGGAAACAGCACGCCCACGGACGTCACAGCAGCTCACGAGGCCGAAACGGCGGCCGTCTCCGTTGCCGTCTTAGTCAACGGAGCGCTCCACATGCGAGGCGTTCGATGGGCGATCGTGGATTCGAACCACGGACCTCCGCCTTATCAGAGCGGCGCTCTAACCGACTGAGCTAATCGCCCGCGGTGGCGGATTGTAGCGACGCGCGCCTGCGTCAGTGGAAGACGCTCGTGCGGCCGAGGTAGTCCTCGACCGCGAGCAGGAACGTCTCGTCGCCGGCCAGCTCGAGGAGCGCCTGACGGGTGTCCTCGTCGAAGGCGGGGTCGTGGGCGACCTCGGTCACGAACGGGCGCAGGCGCCCGTCGCGCGAGAGCTGCGCGAGCCGGAGGACGAGCCGCCGCGAGACGTCGTCCTGGCGGACCTCCTCGAAGGATTCGAGGTCGACAAGCCACGGTCCCATGCCGTTGCAACGGCGCGGGTGCCTCTGCGGTTACGGTTGCGGCCCGTACCGCTCGAGCGCTTCGGCGAGTTCCGCAAGCTCGTGCTCGTCGGCGAAGGAGATCTCCAGCCGCCCCCGGGTGAGGCGAACCGGCAGCCCCGTCAGCCGCTCGGCCGCCAGGCGGACGCGCGCGGCGAGCTCCGGATCGACGGGTGCACCCTTGCGGCGCGGCTTCTGCTTCGCACCCGCCCAGCGAGCGCGTCCTTCGGCAGCCCGTACCGACATGCCCGTCTTCACGATCTCCCGTGCGAGGCGCCGTCTGCCGTCCTGGTCCGGCACCGCCAGAACCGCGCGCGCATGACCCTCGGAGAGCTCACCGCGCTCCAGCATCGCCAGCACGTCGTCGGGCAGCTCGAGCAGCCGCATCCGGTTCGACACCGACGGCTTCGAGTGGCCGACGCGCTCCGCGACCTCGCCGAGCGAGAGCCCGAACTCGTCGATCAGCACGGCGTACGCGCGCGCCTCTTCCGTCGGCGCGAGCTCCTCGCGGGCGACGTTCTCGACGAGGGCGAGGAGAAGCGAGTCGCGGTCGTCGGCCTCGCGGATCAGCGCCGGCACGGTCGGCAGCCCCGCCTTCCGCGCCGCGCGCCAGCGGCGCTCGCCGGCGATCAGCTCCCAGCCGCCGGCGAGACGCGGTCGGACGACGACGGGCTGGATCACGCCCTGGCTGCGCACGGAGTCGGCGAGGCCGATCGCCGCCTCGACGTCGTGCCGCTTCCGCGGCTGGCGCGGATTCGGATGGATCGCATCGACGGGTAGATTCGAAAGCTCGGACTGAACCGCGCCGCCGAGCAGGACTTCGAGTCCGCGGCCGAGTCCGCGGCGCGGCGCGGGTGTGTCAGGAACGCTCGACAAGCTCCATCGCCACCTTCCAGTAGGCCTCCGCGCCGGCGGAACGGCGGTCGTAGGCGATTGCGGGCAGACCGTGACTCGGCGCTTCGGCGAGGCGAACTGAGCGCGGCACGGACGTCTTGAACACGAGCTCGCCCAGATGCCGTCGCAGCTCGGCGCCCACGTCGGCCGAGAGGCGCGTGCGGCCGTCCACCATCGTCAGAAGGACGCCCGCGATCGACAGCCGCGGGTTGAGCCGCGCCTTGATGATGTCGACAGAGCGGAGGAGCTGCGACAGCCCCTCGAGCGCGTAGTACTCCGCCTGCACCGGCACGAGCACGCGGTCCGCGGCCGCCAGCGCGTTCACCGTCAGCGGCCCCAGCGACGGAGGGCAATCCAGGAACACGAACGAGAAGCGGCTGCCGGCGCCGGCCAGGGAGTCGGCCAGGAATCGCTCGCCGTCGTCGCGCCGTGAGAGCTCGACGACAGCGCCAGCCAGGTCGGGCTTCGCCGGGACGAGCCAGAGATTCGTGAACCGCGTCGGCTTCGCCAGGTCGTCGAGCGGCGCTCCGTCGAGGAGGTCGTAGCTCGACGTCCCGTTCGCATGCTCGCCGAGACCCGAGGTCGCGTTCGCCTGCGGGTCGAGGTCGACGACCAGCGCGCGCTCGCCTGCCTCCGCCAGGCAGGCAGCGAGATTCACGGCAGTGGTCGTCTTGCCGACGCCGCCCTTCTGGTTCGCGACCGCGTACACCTTGCCGGGCACCGGAGCATTCTTCCTTCGCGAGCGGACGGCTCGTTCCTGCTAGAGCGGACGCTTCCGCGCGAGGCCGGGGCGCCGCGGGAAACCCGGCGGGGTGGGCGCGATCTTGGGCACGACGAGCACCCCGGGATGCTCTTCCGGCTCGCCGCCGCCGACCTGTGCGGCGACGCGGGCCACCGCGCCTGGGTCGGCGCTCGGCCCGACGAGGAGGATCGCGGCTCCCCCGAGAGCGACGAGCGGCAGGCACCACTCGGCGGCGACCGGCGGTGGCGCGAGCGCCTTCGCGACGGCCGCACCGAAGGCCTCGACAGCCTGCTCCTCGGCCCGGCCCCACACGACCCGCACGTTCGGGAGCTCGCGCGCGACCGACTCCAGAAACTCGCACTTGCGGCGGCTGGCCTCGAGCAGCACCACCTCGCGCTCCGGCAACGCGGCGGCAACCGGCACGCCTGGAGCGCCGCCGCCGGAGCCGACGTCGACCACGGAGCCGGGAAAGCGCTCGATGAACGGCACGGCGGCCAGACTCTCGTCGAGGTGCACCCGGCGAGCGGTCGCGGGGTCGCGGATCGCGGTCAGGCCCGGCGTCTCGAGCAGACGCCGTAACCACTCCTCCAGCCGTGGGTCAGGGACAGGCTGCGGCCTGTCCCCGTGGCTCACTCCGGAACCACGACGATGTAGCGGTACGGGTCCTCGCCCTCGCTTCGCGTCATCACGCCCGGGGCCTCCTTGAGACGGAGATGGACGATGCGGCGCTCGCTCGAGGTCATCGGCTCCAGCTCGACCGGCTCCCCCGAGGCCGCAGCGCGCTCCGCGCTCCGGTCCGCGAGCGTCTCGAGCGTCGCCCGCCGACGCTCGAGATACCCCGCTGCGTCGACGACCACGTCCTTCCGCTCGTCGCCGTGGCTCCGCCAGGCGATCACGTTCGCCAAGTACTGGATCGCGTCGATCGTCTGGCCGTGCCGTCCGATCAGCAGGCCGAGATCGCCTCCGGTCAGCGACGCGACCACAGCCTCGTCGGTCTCCGCGATCTCGACACGCGAGTGCAGGCCGAGCGCGGCCGTGACGTGCTCGAGCAGGTCGCGCACGTCGGCCGCCAGTCCGACCTCCTCTCGTGCCGGCGCGGCTGGCGTCGCCGCAGCCGGAACCGCGTCGAGCGTGGCGACGACGCGCGCCGGCGCGTAACCCACCCCCAGGAGACCCCGCTCTCCCTCGGCCAGAACCTCGAACCGGACGGCCGCCTTGTCGAGCCCGGGCGCCAGCTGCTCGAGCTCGCGCAGAGCGTGCCACTTCGCCTCGCCGACGGTCTCGCCGGTCGCTTCGACCCGCAGTGGCTCCGGTTCGACGCTCATGCCCCCGCTCCGCTCATTGTGAGCTCCGGCGAGCCTACGCTCACCGCCGCGTCCGCTTCTTCTTCCGTTTCACCCGCCGCGGGGGTCCGCCGGCCGTCGCCGCAGGACGCGGGCGCTGGGGCTCGGGCTCCGCGCGGGCGCGGTCGCCACCATCCTCGGCGGGCGCGGGCTTCGGAGCCGTACGGGACGACCGCTTCGGCGGCGGCTCGGGCTTGGGCACCATCCGCCGCGTGATGATCCCCTGGCCGACCGTCCAGAGGTTGGTCGTCATCCAGTACATGAGCAGGCCAACCGGGAAGCGGATGATGAACGGCGTGATGAAGAACGGCAGCACCATGAACATCACGCGCTGGCTCTTCGGGATGTTCGGCGGCGTGCCGAAGTAGGCGTACCCGACCTGGCTCGCCACGTAGAGAACGAGCAGGAGCCAGCCCGACCAGTGCGACGTGATCTTGTGCGTGATGTTCGGGACGATCAGCCACCCGAGCTCGTCCGGCTGCGCAGTGACGTGCTTCGTGAAGTTGTTCAGGACGAAGTAGAGGGCGATGAAGACGGGGATCTGGAGCAGGAGCGGCAGGCACGACGCAGCCGGGTTGATGTTGTTCTCCTTGTAGAACTTCATCAGCTCCTCGTTCAGCCGCTGGCGGTCGCCCTTGTAGCGCTGCTGGATCGCCTTCATCTCCGGCATGTGCATCTGCATGGCCTGCATCGAGTGGATCTGCTTGACCATCACGGGGACGATCGCGACGCGGACGATCACGGTCAGCGCGACGATCGACCACCCCCACGAGAAGCCGACCGTGTCGTGCAGATGCTCGAGCCCCCACGCGAGCGCGTTCTCGAGCGGGCTGAGGATGCCGCCGAGGATCAGCGCAGGCTCCCGGGGTAGTCGACGCCGCCGCGGCTCCAGGGGTTGCAGCGGAGAAGCCGCCACGCCGCCTTCACCGTCCCGCGCAGGAGCCCGAACTCCCGGTACGCAAGCGACGAGTACTCCGAGCAGGACGGGTGGTACCTGCAGGTCGGCGCGTCCGCAACGCCCGGCGACGGGAAGAACGCGCGGACGACGAGGCCGACGTACCTCACGCGGAGGCCTTTCCCAGCACCTCGTCCAGCCGCTCGCCCAGCCAGGCGGCGTCGCGGCCCTTCAGCGCCTCGGAGAGCGCGGGCCGCGCGATCAGGACGTAGTCGCGGCCGGAGGGCACGCCGCCGAGCCGCTCGCGCCACGCCTCCCGGAGCCGGCGCTTCACGCGGTTCCGCTCCACGGCGGTGCCGGATCCCTTCGGGACCGCGATCCCGAGCCGCGGCTCCGTGTCGTCGTCACGCGGAAACCAGTACAGGACGAGGAACCGCGTCGAGACCGAGCGGCCGTGGCGATAGACGGCGTCGAAGTCCCGCGAACGTGAGAGTCGGTGGCGGCGCTGCACGATCCCGCGCGTCCGAGCGTGCTCCGCGTCAGGCGGAGAGCCGCTTGCGGCCTTTTGCACGGCGCCGCTTCAAGATCAGCCGGCCGGCGCGCGTCGACATGCGGGCACGAAAGCCGTGCCTGCGCTTCCGCCGCCGGACGTTTGGCTGGTAGGTCCGCTTCACAGGTCTCTCCTGGCAAAGAGCAAGAAAAGTGCGGCCGGGAGGGCCGCGGGGCACCAGTATAGACGAGCCTCTTCGAAGGCAGTTCTCCACAGGCCGGCTGTGGGCGGCTCGCGGGAGGAAAGGCCGTGCGCACGGTCCCTTTTCCGGGTCGCCGGAAGCCCGCCCGAAGGGCGCTGTCCACACCTGTGGAGAGGCGTGTGGATGTGAAGGAAGTACCTGTAAATCGCGCCTTTTTGCGTCGCCGGAAGGGCTCCGAAAGGTGCATTGTCGCGGCCAGGGGACGCTGCTATGCTCGCCGCTTCCTGTCTCGCGGAGGAGTTGGGGCCAACCGAGTGGAGCAACCGATCGAGCTGACTGCAGAGAGCCTCTGGACCGAGGTCGCGGGCCGGCTCAAGGGAGCACTGAACGACTCCACCTTCAAGACCTGGTTCGGCGAGGTCGACGGGCTCGAGGTCAACGACGACATCTTCGTCCTCGCCGTCCCCAACGACTTCACCCGCGAGTGGATCGAGGGCCATTTCCTCGAGCTGATCCGCGCAGCCACCCGCGACGCCACCGGGCAGCAGCGGCGCGTCCAGCTGACCGTCGCCGAGGCCCCGCACGTCGCCGAAAGGCAGCCGGTCCCGGTCCAGCGCGTCGGCGAGACCGGCCTCAACTCGAAGTACACGTTCGATCTCTTCGTGATCGGGTCGTCGAATCGCTTCGCGCATGCAGCCGCGCTCGCCGTCGCGGAAGCGCCGGCGCAGGCGTATAACCCGCTGTTCATCTACGGCGGGACGGGGCTCGGGAAAACGCATCTGCTTCAGGCGATTGCGCAATACGTGATGGAGCACTCGAGCTCTCTGTCCGTTCGCTACGTGACCAGCGAGACGTTCATGAACGACTTCATCAACTCGCTGCGCGACAAGCGGATCGAGGGGTTCAAGCAGCGGTACCGGAACTACGACCTCCTGCTGATCGACGACGTGCAGTTCTTCGAGCACAAGGAGCGGATCCAGGAGGAGTTCTTCCACACCTTCAACAGCCTCTACGAGACCGGCAGCCAGATCGTGATGTCGAGCGACCGCCCGCCGCGCGAGATCGCGACGCTGGAGGCACGGCTGCGCTCCAGGTTCGAGTGGGGCCTGATCACCGACATCCAGCCGCCCGACCTGGAGACCCGGATCGCGATTCTCCGGAACAAGGTGCGGACCGACGGGATCCACATCCCCGATTCGCAGCTCCTCACCTTCATCGCCGGGCGGATCTCGACCAACATCCGCGAGCTGGAGGGCGCACTCACCCGCGTCGTGGCGTTCGCGTCGCTCACAGGCCGGGCGATGTCAGCGGAGCTGGCCCAGGACGTTCTCAAGGACGTCTTCCCTCAAGGCGAGCTCGCGCAGGTGACGATCGAGCGGATCCAGGAGATCGTTTGCGAGCGCTTCAGCCTCTCCGTCGAGGAGCTGTGCAGCCACAAGCGGTCGCAGAACATCGTTTATCCCCGCCAGGTTGCGATGTACCTCTCACGCGAGCTGACCGACTCGTCGCTGCCGAAGATCGGGAAGCACTTCGGTGACCGCGATCACACGACCGTCCTGCACGCGAACGCGAAGATTCAGAACATGATTCGTGCCGATCGCTCTGTCTACAACCTTGTGCAGGAGCTGACCGCACGGATCAAGCAGGCGCGCTGATTCTGTGGAGAGCTCGGGCCGCCCTGCAAGACCTGTTCGGAAGTGCCAGCTATCCCCAGCCGCGGCCCACAGGGAGGATGCGCATGGCTACGCCGTAGAGAGCCATCGTCCCCGTCGTCCACACTCTCTACGTACTACGACCAAAGGATTTAATGAATGACTGAAATAGAGACCATGGTTGGGTCCGCCCTCAAGATCACGTGCTCCAGAGACGAGCTCGCGCAGAAGATCGCGATCGTCGGCCGCGGAGTGTCGACGCGCGCGGCGGTTCAGATCCTCAGCGGCATCCTCCTCCGCGCCGCAGGCGGACGGCTCGAGCTTGCCGCAACCGACATGGAGCTCTCGATCAGGACGGCGCTGGATGCGGACGTCGCCGGCGACGGCTCGGTGGTCGTTCCGGGCCGCCTCCTCGTCGACCTCACGCGGCTGTTGCCGAACGACGAGGTCACGATCGAGTACCGCGAGGAGGAGGGTGCGCTCCACGTCCGTTGCGGGCCCGCCGAGTACCGCCTGAACACCTACAGCGCGGAAGACTTCCCGCGGCTGCCGGACGTGAATACGGCCACGGCGCACACGCTGGCCGTCGACGCGCTGCTGGAGACCCTCGCGTCGGTGGGGCGGGCGGTCTCACGCGACGAGGCGCGCCCCGTCCTGACCGGGATCCTGTTTCGCATCGGCGAGGGGAAGCTCGTGATGGCCGCGACGGACTCGTACCGGCTCGCGTACAAGGAGACGCCGCTGGACGGCGCAGCCCCCGAGCTCGAGGCGATCATCCCCGCCCGGGCGCTCGAGGAGCTTCGCCGCCTTGCACCGGGCGGCGGCACGATCGAGCTGGCGGTTCAGGAGAACCAGGTCCTGTTCGGGATCGACGGCACATGGTTGACGACGCGGCGGATCGACGGCCAGTTCCCGAAGTTCGAGGAGCTGCGCCCGAAGGAGTTCGCGCACGAGGTGACGCTGCCGCGCGACGAGCTCCTCGACGTCGTTCGCCGGGTTTCCGTGATGGCCCACCGCAACTCGCCGCTGCGCCTGCGCTTCGCCGAGGGCGAGGTGACGATCTGGACGCAGACCCAGGACGTCGGCGAGGCCCGTGAGTCACTGCCGGTGCGCTTCGAGGGCGATTCGCTCGAGATCGGCTTCAACGCCGAGTTCCTGCGGGACGGGATCGAGTCGGCCTCCGGCGACGAGCTGCGCCTCCGCCTGATCGATCCACTGCGGCCCGGGCTGATCCAGGACGCCGGCGAGGACTTCTGGTACCTGATCATGCCGATTCGCCTGGCCGGCTGATCGTCGCCTCCGTCTCTCTCGTCGACTTCCGGTCGTACGCGCGCCTCGAGCTGGCGCTCGAGCCCGGTGTCGTGCTCGCCGTCGGTCCGAACGGGGCGGGCAAGACCAACCTGCTCGAGTCGCTGCACGTCGGGACGCAGGGGTTTTCTCCCCGGACGCGGTCCGATGCCGAGCTGATTCGCTTCGGGGAGCGCGCAGCTCGAATCCGACTCACCGGCCGGAGAGGCGAGACCGCGGTCGAGCTCGGCGTGACGCTGTCCGCGGGAGAGGGAAAGCGGGCCGAGGTCAACGGAGCGCGTCTGCGGGCGGCGGAGCAGCTGCGCAACCAGGCGGCAACGCTCGTCTTCACGCCGGACCGGCTCGCGATCGTCAAGGGCGGTCCGGCTGCGCGGCGCGCGTACTTCGACCGCTCGCTCGTCCGGCTGTTCCCCTCGCGGGCAGCGCTTCCGACCGACTACGCGGCTGCGCTCGCGCAACGGAACGCGGCCCTCAAGCGTGGCGAACGCGCGTCCGTCGCGCCCTGGACGGAGCAGGTCGCCCGCTTCGGTGCCGCTTTGGTCGACGCTCGGCGGGAAGTGGTCGCAGCGCTGGCGCGCGCGTTCGCGGAGCACGCTGCCGCACTGGGACTCGAGCAGGCGCGCCTGGACTACGAGGGTGACGCGCCCACGCTCGATGCGCTCGAGGCGCGGCTGGACCGCGACCTGGACCGGGGCGCGACCGGGCTCGGGCCGCACCTCCACGACGTTTCGATCGCCGCGGGCGCCCGTGACGTGCGGTCGTTCGGCTCCCAGGGCGAGCAGCGCACAGCCGTGCTCGCGCTGCTGCTCGCCGAGGCGGAGCTGATCGTGGAGCGCCGCGGCGAGCGGCCGCTGCTGCTACTCGACGACGTGCTCTCCGAGCTCGATCCGGACCGGCGCCGCGCCCTCGTGGAGCGCGTTCGCGCCGGCGGGCAGACCCTGATCACCGCCACCACTGCGGACGCGCTGCCCGGTTCGCCGGCGCAGCTCCTGCAGGTTTCTCCCGGACGCGTGGTGTGACATGGAGCGCCTCGAAGGCGAGGTCAAGCAGCAGCTCTCACGGTTCGGCGCACAGGGTGCGATGGCGGAGCTGGTCGAGTGCTGGCCGGATGCCGTCGGCGAGGCGATCGCTGCGAACGCGTGGCCGGCGCGGATTGCGCGGGACGGGGCGCTCCACGTCAACACCTCCTCGTCGACGTGGGCGTTCGAGCTCGCCCACCTGGCGCCGGCGATCCTGGAGCGCCTCACGGCAAGCCTCGGCGAGAGTGCGCCGAAAGCGATGCGATTCGCGCCCGGGCACCTCCCCGAGGCGGCTGTGCCGACCGCCCCCGAGCGTCCTCGCCGCGCCCTCTCGCCGACTCCGGAAGCCCTGCACGAAGCCGCCCGGCTGGCGTCCGGGATCGCTGACGAGGAGCTCCGCGAACGGGTTGCCCGAGCAGCCGCGCTGAGCCTGTCACACGCACGGTCCGACCTCTCGTTCTGATACACTTTCACCAGCCCGCAAAGCGGAGATTTGCAGGGCTTTTTTAGTAGAACCCTCGTATGGCTGAAGCCGCTTACACCGCCAAGGACATCACGGTCCTCGAAGGGCTCGATCCGGTCCGGAAACGGCCGGGGATGTACATCGGCTCGACGGGGTCTCGGGGTCTCCATCACCTCGCGTACGAGGTCGTCGACAACGCGGTCGACGAGGCGCTCGCCGGCCGGTGCGACCTGCTCGAAGTGCGGATCCACCCCGACGAGTCGATGACCGTCCGGGACAACGGATCGGGCATCCCGGTCGACGTGATGCCCGACCAGGGCCTCCCGGCTCTGACGGTCGTCCTGACGAAGCTGCATGCCGGCGGCAAGTTCGGCCAGGGCGGCTACAAGGTCTCGGGAGGGCTGCACGGAGTCGGGGTCTCGGTCGTCAACGCGCTCTCCGAGTGGCTGATCGCCGAGGTGCAACGCGACGGAAAGATCTGGCGCCAGGAGTTCGCCCGCGGTGAGCCGACGACGAAGATGAAGCCGACCGGCCCGACGAAGGAAACGGGCACGACGATCAGCTTCAAGCCGGACGCGGAAATCTTCGAAGAAACCGAGTGGGACGCAGAGACGTTGCTCCAGCGTCTGCGGGAGACCGCCTTCCTGACGAAGGGCCTGCGGATCGTTCTGATCGACGAGCGCGAGGGCGAGAAGCGCGAGGAGTTCCACTACGCGGGCGGGATCCGCGACTTCGTCGCGTACGTCAACAAGACCAAGGAGGCGATCCACAAGCACGCTGTCTACTTCGAGGGCGAGAGCGATCAGGGCTACGTCGAGATCGCCATGCAGTGGAACAACTCCTACACCGAGTCCGTCTTCTCGTTCGCCAACAACATCAACACCCACGAGGGCGGCTCGCACCTGTCCGGTTTCCGCTCCGCCCTGACCGCGACGCTGAACAAGGTCGCGCGCGACCGCGGCCTGCTGAAGGAGAAGGAGGACAACCTCGAGGGCGACGACGTCCGCGAGGGTCTGGCCGCGGTGATCTCGGTCAAGCTCGCCGAGCCGCAGTTCGAGGGCCAGACGAAGACGAAGCTCGGCAACCCCGGGATGGAGGGCCTGGTCAAGCAGGTCGTCAACCAGAAGCTCGCGCAGTACCTGGAGGAGAACCCGCAGGACGCGAAGCAGATCATCCAGAAGGCGCTCGACGCCTCGCGCGCCCGGATGGCCGCGCGGAAGGCGCGCGAGCTCACGCGCCGCAAGTCGGCGCTCGAGGGCGCGGCGCTCCCCGGCAAGCTCGCCGACTGCGAGATCACCGACCCCGAGTCGGCCGAGCTGTTCCTCGTCGAGGGCAACTCGGCGGGCGGCTCGGCCGTCGATGCGCGGGACCGCCTCTTCCAGGCGATTCTGCCGCTCCGCGGGAAGGTGATCAACGCCGAGAAGAACCGGATCAACAAGGTGCTCTCGAACGCGGAGATCCAGGCAATGGTGACCGCGATCGGCACCGGCATCGCCGACGAGTTCGATCTGACGAAGCTCCGCTACCACCGGATCATCGTCATGACCGACGCCGACGTCGACGGCTCGCACATCCGCACGCTGATCCTCACCTTCCTGTTCCGGCAGATGCCCGAGCTCGTCGAACGCGGACACGTCTTCATCGCAGTCCCGCCGCTCTATCGGGTGAAGCTCGGCGGCCGCGAGCAGTACGTCGAGAAGGAGTCGCAGTTCGAGGATCTGCTCGTCCGCGAGCGGGTCAAGGACATGGAGGTGGTCGACCGGTCGGGTCAGAGCCAGAAGCTGACCGAAGCGCGGTACGGGCGCTTCGCCCGTGCGCTCCACGACTTCGAGGGCTGGTCGACGCGCCTGCGCACCGACTTCGGCTCGCCGGCGACGAACTTCGTCGTCCACCACCGCCTCGTCGAGACCGAGGTCGCCGACGTTGCCGGCATGGAGAAGGCGCTCGCCTCGATCGAGCCGAACGGCTATGAGGTCTCGGTGACCGAGACCAAGGACGACTCGGTGCACGTGCGGGTGGTCGAGCGCGAGACGAGCTCCGCCGAGCACGTCGTCCTGCCCGCCGCCTTGCTCGCGTCCCCCGTGTACGCGGGTCTGCGGAAGAGCTACGCGCGCCTCCAGGAGACGATCGGCGCGCCGCCGTTCACGATCACACTCGGAAAGAAGCGCGCGACTGCCGAGACCTACGAGACGCTGCGGGCGAAGTCGCTCGACCTCGCGAAGGAGGGGATCCAGGTCAGCCGCTTCAAGGGCCTCGGCGAGATGGACGCCGAGGAGCTGGCCGCGACGACCATGGACCCCGCGCGGCGGCTGCTCATCCGTGTGCAGGTCGAGGACGCCGCCGCGGCCGACCTCGTCTTCTCGACGCTGATGGGCGATCAGGTCGAGCCGCGCCGCGCGTTCATCGAGCAGAACGCCAAGGACGTGAAGTTCCTGGATGTCTGACGTCGTAGAGCCGCTCGGCGCCGGCCGGATCGAGCCACGCGAGCTCGAGCAGGAGATGCGCTCGAGCTTCCTCGACTACGCGATGAGCACGATCGTCGCGCGGGCGCTGCCGGACGTCCGCGACGGGCTCAAGCCCGTCCACCGGCGGATCCTGTACGCGATGGCTGAGCTCGGCCTGCAGCCGGGCCGCCCGCGCGTCAAGTGTGCCCGGGTCGTCGGCGAGGTCATGGGCAACTACCACCCGCACGGCGACGCCGCGATCTACGACACGCTCGTCCGGCTCGCGCAGCCGTTCTCGATGCGGTACCCGCTGATCGACGGCCAGGGGAACTTCGGCAACATCGACGGCTATCCCGCCGCTGCTCAGCGGTACACCGAGTGCCGGCTCGCGCGGATGGCAGCCGAGCTGCTGCGCGACATCGACGCCGACACGGTCGACTTCGGGCCGAACTACGACGAGTCACGCAAGGAGCCGGAGGTCCTGCCTTCACGGTTCCCGAACCTGCTCGTCAACGGCTCGACGGGGATCGCCGTCGGGATGGCGACGAACATTCCGCCGCACAACCTCGGCGAGGTCGTCAACGCGCTGGTCGCGCTGATCGACGACCCCGACGTCGATGTCGAGCGGCTCTCGAGGGAGATCAAGGGCCCGGACTTTCCGACCGGCGCGATCATCCTCGGCCGCGAGGGCATCCGCGAGGCCTACCGCTCCGGCCGCGGCCGGGTCGTCATGCGCGCGCGGGTCCACGCCGAGGAGCAGCGCGGCGGACGCACGGCGATCGTCGTCAGCGAGCTTCCCTACGGGGTCAAGAAGGGCGGCGACGAGGGCGTGATCGCCAAGATGGCCGAGCTCGTCAAGACCGGCACGCTCTCGGAGATCTCACGCCTTCGCGACCTTTCGGACAAGAGCGGCATGCGCATCGTCGTCGAGCTCAAGCGC
>DATENZ010000155.1:0-10844 GCA_035274625.1 Gaiellaceae bacterium | reverse complement strand
GTGGGACTCGGCTCCGTCGGGGCCGCCTCGGGCGGGCTCGGCGGCGCCGCGGCGGCGAGGATCGCGTCGACGACCCGGCTCATGTGCTCCGGGGCGAGACCGGCCGCCGAGAGGAGCTGCTCGGCGCCCTGCTGGGCGCGGCCGACGATGACGGTCGCCTGCGAGCGCGCCCACTCGAGCGTCTGCTCGACCTCGGCGCGCGCGGCGTTCGTCAGCTCGGTCGCCTGGTGGCGCGACTGCTCGAGCAGCCGGGCCGCGCGGGCGTCGGCCTCGCGGGTGCTCTGGTTCGACTCGCGCTCGGCGTTGGCGACGACCTCGCGCGCCTCGGCCCTCGCCTGGTTGAGGATGTCGGCGCGCTGCCGGTCGGTTTCCTGGCGGAAGCGGTCGAGGTCGGACTCGCGCTGCTGAAGCTCGTGGTTGTGCCGGCGGATCTCCTCTTCTGCCCGTGCGATCTGCACCGCGGAGGCGTTCTGCGCGTCGCGCTCGACCTGGTCGGCGAACTCGGCGGCCGCGCGAATCAGGTGGAGTGCGTCCATCCGGACGGCGTGCCCCGTGGGCTCGACCCTGGCGGTGCCGGCCGCGGCCTGCAGCACGCGCAGCTGCGCCTGGAGTTGCAGCGCGTGGCGCCGGAACGCCTCGAACGCCTCCCGCACACGCTGGGGCTCGTAGCCGCCCGTGGTGGCGGTCGGCAGGTCCTCGACGCGCGGGAGCGACGTCAGCGACGGCGCCGCCTGCTGCTGCCGCTCTGGTTCTTGTGTGGACATCGCGCTGCCTCCCCGTGTGGTTCGCCGATCCTAGCGCGGTTCCTGCGGCACGACCGTGCGGATTCCGAGCTCGTCGAGTTGCTCCGCGGGCACGTCGGACGGCGCTCCGCTCATCGGGTCGACGCCGGCCTGGTTCTTCGGAAACGCGATCGTGTCGCGCAGGTTCGGCTCCGCAGCGAGCACCATCACCATCCGGTCGATCCCGAACGCGATCCCGCCGTGCGGGGGCGCGCCCATGCCGAGCGCGTCGAGGAGGAAGCCGAAGCGCGTGCGCTGCTCGTCCGGATCGATCCCGAGGAGGTCGAAAACCCGGGCCTGGAGTTCCGGCTCGTGGATCCGGAACGAGCCGCCGCCGATCTCGTTGCCGTTCGCGATCAAGTCGTAGGCGAATGCGGTCGCGTTGGCCGGATCCTCGTCGAAGCGTGCCTGCCATTCCTCGGTCGGCCGCGTGAAGGGATGGTGGACCGCGGCCCACCGGCCGTCCTCCTCCGACCAGTCGAACATCGGGAAGTCGGTGATCCAGACGAACTCGAAGCGGCTCTCGTCGATCAGGCCCAAGCGCTCGCCGAGGTGGCTGCGCAGCGCGCCGAGCACGCGCGCGACCGCCGCCGGCTCGTCCGCGCCGAAGAGGACGGTCGATCCGGGATCGGCGCGGAAGGCGGCGAGCTCCTCCTCGGAGAGGAACTTCGCGATCGGCGAGCGGACCTCGCCCTCCTCGTCGTAGACCAGGTACGCGAGCCCCTTTGCTCCCCACTCCTTCGCGAGCTCCTCGAGCCCGGCGAGGTCGGCGCGCGAGAACTCCTGCGGCACGGTCAGGTAGCGCACGGCCGGCGCGCCGGCGAAGACCTTGAACTGCGATGCGCGCGTGATCTCCGTCGCGTCCTCGATCTCGAGCCCGAAGCGCAGGTCGGGCTTGTCGCTGCCGTAGCGCAGCATGGCCTCGGCGTAGGTCATGCGCGGGAACGGCGGCTGCAGCTCGACGCCGATGCACTCCGCCCAGACCCGTGTGCACATCACCTCCATCAGGCCGAGGATCAGCTCGTGGTCCGGAAACGCCATCTCGACGTCGAGCTGGGTGATCTCCTGGACGCGGTCGGCCCGCAGGTCCTCGTCCCGGAAGCAGATCGCGATCTGGTAGTAGCGGTCGAAGCCTGCGATCACCAGCAGCTGCTTGAGGATCTGCGGCGACTGCGGGAGCGCGTAGAAGCGGCCCTTCTGGAGGCGGCTCGGGACGATGAAGTCGCGGGCGCCCTCCGGGGTCGGCTTGAAGAGGATCGGGGTCTGGATGTCGAGGAACTCCGCCCCCTCCATCACCTGCCTGATGATCGCGACCATCTGCGCGCGCAGCCGGATGTTGCGCTGGAGTCGCTCGCGCCGGAGGTCGAGCCAGCGGTAGCGGAGCCGCAGCGTCTCGTCCACGCCCTCCTCGTCGAGCTGGAACGGGAGCGGCGGGCACCGGGAGACGATCTCCAGCTGCTCGACCTGGAGCTCGACCTCGCCGGTCGGCAGGTTCGGATTGACCGCCTCGGGTGCGCGGCGGACGACCTCGCCTTCCACCCGGAGGACGAACTCGTTCCGGATCTCGTGCGCCGCGGCGTGGGCCTCGGCGGCGTGCTCCGGGTTGATCACGACCTGGCAGACCCCGGCGCGGTCGCGAAGGTCGATGAAGACGAGGCCGCCGTGGTCGCGGCGCGTGTTCACCCAGCCGGCCAGAGCGAGGTGCCGGCCGACGTGGTCGGGCCGCACCTCGCCGCAGCGAAGGTCGCGCCACTTCACGTCTCCACCTCGGCGAGGTCGGTCTGGGCGTCGACGACGACCACCCGCTTCGCCCCCAGCCGCCCCGCCTGCGTGTGCTGCCCCTTCACCGAGCGGCCGGCGAAGTCGGCGTCCGCGCGCACGCCCGCGGCGCGCAGCTGAAGCACCCTCGTGAGGACAGCGGTGCGGTCGGCCCCGTCCGCGCAGACGAAGAAGACGTCGATGCCCTCCTCGGCGGGCGCAGCCGTGCCCGCGTCTTCGAGGGCGAGGAGCAGCCGTTCGATCCCCGCACCGAAGCCGACGCCCGGCGTGTGCGTCCCGCCGAGTTCCTCGGCCAGACCGTCGTAGCGGCCGCCGCCGCTGAGCGTGCTCTGCGACCCGCCCTCGGGTCCGACGAACTCCCACGTCGTGCGCGTGTAGTAGTCGAGCCCGCGCACGAGCGTCGGCACGACGTCGTACGCGACGCCGAACGCATCGAGGTAGCGGCGGACGGCGGCGAAGTGCTCGCGGCACGCATCGCACAGGGAGTCTCCGATCGCCGGCGCCCGGTGGAGGACGTCCTGCACGTGCGGCGGCTTCGCGGCGATGTTGTCGAGCGCACGGAGCGGGTTGCGCTGCGCCTGGTCCCGCGTCGCCTCGTCGAGCTCCGCCTCGTGCTCGGCGAGCCACGGCCGGAGACGGTCGAGGTACGCGGGCCGGCACGCGGCGTCCCCGATCGAGTTCAAATCCAGGCGGTACTCGGTGACGCCGAGCCGGCGCAGGAGCGCGTCGTAGAGCTGGATCACCTCGGCGTCGACGGCCGGGTCGTCGGAGCCGATCGCCTCCGCGTCGAGCTGCCAGAACTCCCGGTAGCGCCCCTTCTGGGGACGGCCGTACCGGTAGTTCGTGGCGATCGTGAACAGCTTCTGGGGCTGCGGCTCGCGGTGCAGGCCGTGCTCGAGGTACGCGCGCACGATCGGGGCGGTCGGCTCGGGGCGGAGCGTGAGCGAACGGTCGCCCCGGTCGGTGAACGTGTACATCTCCTTGGTGACGACGTCGGAACCCGTACCCGAGGTGCGGGCGAACAGCTCGGTGTCCTCGAAGGCGGGCGTGTCGATGCGGCGGTAGCCGTACAGCGCGCAGAGCTGCTCGAACTCCCCGATCACGTGCCGCCAGCGGGGCTGCTCGGACGGGAGGATGTCGTGGGTGCCTCGGGGCGCCTCGAACCTAGGCACGCAGCTCTGCCAGGAACGGGTTGTGGGCGAGCTCAGCGCCGAGCGTCGTCGGCGGCCCATGGCCCGAGTAGACGACCGTCTCGGGCGGGTAGCGGTTCGCGAGCGTGCGGATCGACTCGACGAGGGTCTCCCAGTCCGACATCGGCAGGTCGGTGCGCCCGACCGATCCGGCGAAGAGCACGTCACCCGAGAAGAGCGACCCGTCCGCGTAGAACGCCAGGTGCCCCGGCGAGTGACCGGGGACCGGGACGGTCTGGAACGAGATGCCCGCGAGCTCGAAGGTCTCGTCGCCCGCGAGGAGGACGTCCGCGTCGTAGGCGCGGATCGGGATGCCCGGGTAGTAGTCGCTCGGCCGCGCGAGCACCGGAGCCTCGACCTCGGAGACGTACACCGGCGCGCCGGTGCCCTCGGCGAGGTCCGCGATCCCGCCGAGGTGGTCGTAGTGCGTGTGCGTGACGAGGATCGCAGCGGGGCGGGTGCCCATCTGGGCGAGCTCGAGACGGAGCGTGGCCGCGTCTCCGCCGGGGTCGACGACGACCGCCTCGGGCGCACCGCGCTCGGTACGGACGACGTAGCAGTTCGTCCCGATCGGGCCGAGCTCGTAGCGATCGACGACGAGGGGCATCGGGCGATTGAGTCTAACCACCGCGGGTAGGATCGCCTCCGTGCAGAGCTGGAGCCTGAGCGAGATCGAGACACCGGGTGGGAGCCGCTCGCCTGTCGTTCTCCATTCGGACGACGAGGCCCGCGCCGTCCTGATCGGCCTCGAGCCCGGCCAGGAGCTCGGCGACCATCAGGTCAAGGAATACGCCTACCTCCTCGTCGTCGACGGCGAGGCTCGCATCGAGGCCGCGGACGGCGCGATCGACGCTGCCACGGGCACGCTCGTGCGCTTCGAGCCGGACGAGCGGCGATCGGTTTCGGCGCCGGGGGGCGCCAGGTTGCTGGTGATCTTCGCCCCGTGGCCGGGCGAGGGGCACTACCGCGGGGGCTAGCTTCCTCGCGGCTTCCGCTGGCGGGGCGGGAGCGGGTCGCCGATCCGCTTGCGGTACTGCCGATACATGAGAACGTCCATGTAGTAGCTGAACGGCAGGAAGAAGAGGAGCAGGATGAGCACCTGCGAGACGAGGCCCGCGACGCTTGCGTTCTTCGGCCGCAGGAGGTAGACGACGATCACCATCACCGGGGCGAAGACCGC
This sequence comes from Gaiellaceae bacterium, assembly GCA_035274625.1. Lineage (GTDB taxonomy): Bacteria > Actinomycetota > Thermoleophilia > Gaiellales > Gaiellaceae > DATBLE01. The sequence goes on along the minus strand of DATENZ010000155.1, from coordinate 5,913 downwards.
CGCCCGCCTCGCCACTCGGCGCCACGACGGCGGCTGGACGGTTCGCGCGGGACGGCTGGCCTGCTTGCCGGTTTGCTTGCCGGTTCGTGCCGCGGGCGGCTTGCGACCCGTGCGGGCCGGGTCGGTTTGCGGTTTCGGCCTCGCCGGCGCGGGCTGCCCGTCCTCCTCCGGCGGCGGCTCGACCTCGCGCCCGTCCTCGTCGACGTAGACGAACTCCCAGTCGTGCCGCCGTTCCTTCGCGAGGCGCCGCCGCTGCTTCCGTGTCGGCATGCCGGCTAGCCTAGCTCGGCGTCGACAGGACGACCTGCATCTCGTCGTGCCCGAGGTGGTAGGCGAGGTAGCGCCAGTCCGGCGCGTCGAAGAGCACCACGTCGGCGTCGTAGCCCGCCGCGAGCCGGCCCTTGCGGTCCGCGCGCCCGAGGACGTGCGCGGCGTTGACCGTGCAGGCTGCGAGCGCCTCGGCCGGCGAGAGCTTCATCTGCGTCGCAGCCAGCGAGCAGCAGAGCGGGAGGCTTTCGCAGAACGCGCTGCCCGGATTGAAGTCGGTGGCGATCGCGATCGCCGCGCCGGCGTCGACGAGGGCGCGCGCCGGCGGCATCGGGCGGCCGAGGAAGAGCGCGCTGGCCGGGAGCAGGACGCCCGTGACGTCGCTGCCCGCGAGCGCTCTGATCCCGTCCTCCGTCGTCGCCTCGAGGTGGTCGACGGAGCGCGCCCCGAGCTCGATCGCGAGCGGAATCGCCCCCTGCTCGGTGAACTGGTCGCCGTGGAGGCGAAGCGCGAGCCCGGCCTCGCGGCAGGCAGTGAGGTAACGGCGTGCCTGCACCGCGTCGAAGGCGCCGCGCTCGAGGAAGACGTCGGCCGCTTCGGCCACCCGTGCCGCCTCGGGAAGGACCTCCGCGAGCGCGAACTCGAGGTAGGCGTCGGCATCGTCGAACTCGGGCGGAACGGTGTGCGCGCCGAGCCAGGTGGGGACTCCGCCGGCGGCCTCGACGGCGCGGAGCTGCGCCAGCTCCGTCTCCCGGTCGAGCCCGTAGCCGGATTTGGCCTCGAACGTCGTCGTGCCGGCGGCGCGCATCCAACCGGCGTGGCGTTCGCACGCCGCGGCCAGCGCGGCTTCGCCCGCCGCGCGGGTTGCCCGTACCGTCGAGAGGATCCCCCCGCCGGCGGCATGCAGCTCCTCGTACGTCGCGCCGCCGGCGCGGAGCGCGAACTCCTCGACGCGGTCGCCGGCGAAGCACGCGTGCGTGTGACAGTCGACCAGTCCCGGTAGCGCGCACATCCCGCGTCCGTCGAGCTCCTCGACCTCGCCGTCGAGTGGCCCGAGATCCCGCATCCGGCCGACCGCGAGAATGCGCGACTCGCCGCAGAGGACGTACGCGTCCTCGATCACCTCCACCTCTCCGAGTTGACGGCCGCGGAGCGGCGCACCGGTCCCGGCGAGCGTCGCGGCCTGGGCGAGGTCGCGGACGAGCCGCAGGGTCACGCGCCGGGCGGCGTGGAGGGAAGCACTCCCCGCGGAGCCGGCCGCGGCTCCCACGGCGGAAACCGCGCGTAGGCCTCGGACGGTAGCCCCGTCTCCTCCTCGACGCTCGCCCCGTGCGCCCGCGCGAGCTCCGACGGCGCATAACGGATCGTCCCGTCCGGCGTCCGCGCACCGGCCATCACGATCACGCACGGCTCTGTTCCGGAGCCGACGAAGATGTGCTCGGTCCCGCTCGGGCAGTGCACGAAGTCCCACGGCTTCAGGCGGCGCTCCTCGCCTTCGATCAGGAGTAGGCACTCGCCGGCGACGACGAGGAAGTCCTCCTGGTCGCTCTCCGAGTGGTACATGCCGTTCGGCTGCCCCGGCCACAGCACCTTGACCCGGAAGCCGAGCTGTGGGAACTCGGGCTCCCCCTCGAACGCGCACGTGGCGCCGAAGAGCTCGTGCGACCGCCACGCGGCATCCTCCGCGTTCAGGACGAACCAGCCCGCACCGGTCGGCCGGAGGCCGGCGTCCGTCTGCTCGAGACGAGCTTCAGGCGGCATCGAGCGAGCCGCTACTCGCGCACCACCGGCGGCATCGGCAGGTCGAGCCCGTGCCGGTCGGCGTGCTCGACCGCGTCGGCATAGCCCGCATCGGCGTGCCGCAGGACGCCGGTTCCCGGGTCGGTCGTGAGCACCCGCTCGAGCCGCTCCGCCGCATCGGCCGTGCCGTCGGCGACGACGACCATGCCGGCATGGATCGAGTTCCCGATCCCGACTCCGCCGCCGTGATGGACGCTCACCCACGTCGCGCCCGCCGCCACGTTCAGCAGAGCGTTAAGGATCGGCCAGTCGGCAATCGCGTCGGAGCCGTCCGCCATCGATTCGGTCTCCCGGTACGGCGATGCCACTGAGCCCGAGTCGAGGTGGTCTCGTCCGATCACGATCGGCGCCTTCACGGTTCCCGTGCGGACGAGCTCGTTCATCGCCAGTCCGGCGCGAGCCCGATCTCCGTAGCCGAGCCAGCAGATCCGCGCGGGGAGCCCCTGGAACGCAACCCGCTCGGGCGCCAGCTCGAGCCACCGCTGGAGCACGGGATCGTCCGGGAAGAGCTCGCGGAGCGCTCCGTCGATCGCCGCGATGTCACCCGCGTCACCTGACAGCGCGGCCCACCGGAACGGCCCGATTCCACGGCAGAAGAGCGGCCGGATATAGGCCGGGACAAAGCCCGGGTATGTGAACGCATCCTCGACGCCCGCCTCTAAGGCCTCACCCCGCAAGTTGTTGCCATAGTCGAAAACGTAGCTGCCGGCGCGGACGTACTCGAGCAGTCCACGCACATGTGTTGCGATTGCGGCACGGGCTTGTTGCAGATACGTCACAGGTTCGGCCGCACGGAGCTTCGCGGCCGCCTCGACGTCCAGCCCGGCGGGCACGTACCCCGTCAACGGGTCGTGCGCAGCCGTCTGGTCGGTGACGAGGTCGAAGGGCTCCCCGCGCCGGGCGAGCTCCGGCACCACCTCCGCGGCATTTGCGAGCAACGCGACCGAGAGACCCCGGCGCTCCCGCTGGGCTGCGCGCAGCCGCGCGAGCGCATCGTCGAGCGAATCCGTCGCCTCGTCCAGGTACCTCGTCTCGAGGCGCCGTTCGATCCGCGCCGGATCGACCTCCACACACAGAACGGCCGCGTTCAGCATCGTCCCGGCCAGCGGCTGGGCGCCGCCCATCCCACCGAGCCCGGCGGTCAGGATCGAGCGGCCCGCGAGGTCGGCCGTCCCGAAATGGCGTTCGGCCGCAGCAGCGAACGTCTGGTAGGTCCCCTGCAGGATCCCTTGCGTGCCGATGTAGATCCAGCTGCCCGCGGTCATCTGGCCGAACATCGTCAGCCCGAGCGCCTCCAGCCGCCGGAACTCGTCCCATGTCGCCCACCGCGGTACGAGCAGGGAGTTCGCGATCAGGACGCGGGGCGCCTCGGCGTGTGTCCGGAAGACGCCGACCGGCTTCCCGCTCTGGACGAGGAGCGTTTCGTCGTCCGCGAGCCGGAGGAGGCAGCGGACGATCGCCTTCAGCGCCTCGTGGCTGCGCGCGGCGCGGCCGGAGCCGCCGTAGACGACGAGCTCCTCCGGCCGCTCGCCGACCTCGCGATCGAGGTTGTTGAGCAGCATGCGCAGCGGCGCCTCCGTCGACCAGGAGCGCGCGTGCAGCTCCGTGCCGCGCGGCGCACGAATCGTGGACAGGTCGCCGCAGAGCGATTCGACCGCAGCCTCGGTCGAGACGGTCGCGCTCATCGCCCCGCCACGCCGGCGAAGCCGGCACCTCTGCCCATTGTGAGCTCGGTCGAGCCTACGCTCACCGGAGCACCCCGACCTCGGCCTCGACGGCCGCCACGAGCGAGCCGTCCCGAATCGCCGCTGCGACGGCGTCGATCTCACCCGCGAGCGGCCGGTCCTCGGTCAGCCGCGGAGAAAGCTCGCGCACGAACCCGTGCGCAGCCGCGACCCCCCGCCCGGGCTCCAGCGGCGCGAGGAACTCGACCCCCTGCACCGCGGCGAGCAGCTCGATCGCCACCGACCATTCGACGTTCGCCAGCACCTGCCACGCCTTCAATCCGGCCGCGTTCCCCATCGACACATGATCCTCCTGCCCGGCACTCGTCGGGATCGAGTCGACGCTGGCGGGGTGGGCGAGCACCTTGTTCTCGCTGACGAGCGACGCGGACACGTACTGCGGGATCATGAACCCTGAGTTGAGGCCGCCGTCGGTGGTCAGGAAGGGAGGCAGGCCGCCGGACAGGTTGGGATTGACGAGCCGCTCGACGCGGCGCTCGGAGATGTTCGCGAACTCGGCAACGGCCATCGCCAGCGCATCGAGCGCGAACGCGACGGGCTGCCCGTGGAAGTTGCCGTTCGAGACAATCAGGCCCTCCTCGACGAGCACGAGCGGGTTGTCCGTCGCGGCGTTCAGCTCGACCGACACGGTGTAGTCGACGTAGTCGAGCAGGTCGCGCGCGGCCCCGTGCACCTGGGGCGCGCAGCGAAGGGAGTACGCGTCCTGGACCTTGTCGCACCAGCGATGGGATTCGTTGATCGCCGAGTCCGCGAGCAGGACGAGCACGTTCGTCGCCGACGCCTGCTGCCCGCGGAGCGGCCGGAGCGCGTGCACCTCGGGAATGAAGCTGGACCGCGACCCTTGCAGCGCCTCGAGCGAGACCGCGCAGGCGATGTCCGCGGTCTTCGCCAGGCGCCGGGCGCGGACGAGCCCGAGCGCGGCGAACGCGGCCATGAACTGCGTCCCGTTGACGAGCGAGATCCCTTCCTTTGCCTCGAGCCGGACGGGCTCGAGGCCGGCACGCGCGAGCGCGTCGCCGCCAGGCAGCCGCTCGCCGTCGAACCACGCCTCGCCCTCGCCGACCAGCGGAAGCGCCAGATGCGCGAGCGGAGCGAGGTCGCCGCTGGCGCCCACTGAGCCACGGCTCGGCACGTGCGGCACGACGCCTCGGTTGAGACAGTCGAGCAGCAACTCGACGAGCTCCGGCCGCGCGCCCGACCGGCCCTTGGCCAGTGCATTTGCGCGGAGCAGCATCGCCGCCCGGACGACCTCGTCCGGATACGGGTCCCCGACGCCGCACGCGTGGCTGCGGATCAGCCGGAGCTGCAGCTCCTGCGTCAGCTCCTCGGGGATCGATTTCGAGACGAACCGGCCGAAGCCGGTGTTGACGCCGTAGGTGTGCTCTCCGTGTACTGCGCGCTGTACGACCGCACGAGCGGCGAGCATGCGCTCCCGGACCTCGCCGGCAAGCGAAGCGGCTGCGCCCGCAACGGCGACCGACCAGACGTCGTCGGTCGTGAGGTCGTCGCCGGTCAAGGCGTGCTCGGCGATCACGCGCGCGAGTGTAGCTCTGTCCCTTGGGCAGGCTGCGGCGATGGCGCGCACAGCGACGCGGTCGCTTCAGCTCGGACGCTGACTCCACGAATTGGCACGGCATCGGCGCGCGCGCGACACAGACACGCGCGTTTTGGCGTGGTAGCGTCGATCTCGAGGGGGGCGGGTTCTTCCCCACCCATGGGTGGGGGCTGCGTTGGGCCCGGCGGGCGCCGAGCCCGCGACGTCGCTACTCGTCGAGCAGGCGGAGCTCGAGCACGCGCGAGCCGTCGAACCCGTGGATCCGCAGCATCGCCCCCGCGGCCTCGGCGGCCGCTCCCGCAGGCATCAGTCCGACGAGCTCCGACCCAGCGACCTCCACTCCGCGCGCCGCCGCCTCCTCGACGACGCGCGAGACGATGTCGTGCAGCGCCGCGGCCTCCCAGTCCTCGACGTTCATGCTCACCTGGACGAAGCCTGCCCGCGGCAGGTCGAGCCCGAGCGCACGCACCCCCGGAAAACCCCCGCCGGCCTCGCGCACCACCGACGCGATCGCCCGCGCGACCTCGACGTCGTCGGTGCGGAGGT
>DATENZ010000154.1:0-3952 GCA_035274625.1 Gaiellaceae bacterium | reverse complement strand
CGGGAGGCAGCCGCGTTCGAGCAGCCGCTCGTGCACGCGGACGGCGGCGCGCGCGGCGCTCCGGTCGTCCTCGACGAGCAGCTCGCGGCCGGTGTCGCGCGCCCAGGCCTCCAGGCCCGCACGCAGCGAGCAGCCCTGGAGCGAGTACCGGCCGCTGAGGGGGACCGGCGCCCCGACCGGTGTCGCGCTAGGAGTAGTCCTGGTGGTAGACGTGCGTCGGCTCGATCACGTACGAGACCCGCTGCTCGCCGGGCTGCCGCCACGGGTACGGAGTCTGGCCCAGGTACTTGTCCGCGAGCGAGTCGATGTCCGCCTCGGCCTCGTCGCCGGTGTACTGGTCGACCACGCGGCCCTGGATCGAAGCGCTGTGGTAGCCGTTCTGCGGGTCGACCCACGACAGCGCGACGTTCGGGTTGCGCTCCAGGTTGCGCGGCTTCTTCCGGCCGAGCGCGGTGTTGACCAGGATCTTGCCGTCCTTCTGCTTCACCCAGATCGTCGTCACCTGCGGCGACCCGTCCGGGTTGACGGTGGCGAGGTGCCAGAACTGCGGCTCCTCCAGGGCCTTGCGGATCTTCTCGGGCAACTCGACTGCCATGCGGCCTCCTCTCGTCGTTGGCTCGACGCTATCTCACCGCGCGGGCTCAGCGCGGCGCTGTGCTCTGCGAGGCCGAATCGATCCGGCGGTCCAGGTACTCCCAGTCCCGGTTGAAGCGGTAGGAGTGGCGCGCCGGCGGCTGCGGGGCCTGCGTCTCCAGCCAGCGGACGCGCGCCTCGCTCCGGTTGTAGAACGCATGGACGCACCCGACGCCGGTCCAGAACGCGTCGCCGGCGCGGAGGGCGTACCGCTCGCCGTCGGCCTCCGCCTCGACCTCGCCCTCGAGGATCACGTACGCCTCCTCGAGCGGGTGGTCGTGAGGGTGGGCGACGCCGCCGGGCTCGTACTCGACCATGAACATCGTGTGCAGCTGGGCGTCGAGGCGCTGATCGACCAGCATCTTCACGGCGATCCCGCTGTAGGCGAGGAGGGCGGTCGCCATGCTCGCCGAGACGGTCGGCTCGTCGACCGCGGCGCCGGCCTTGAGCCGGTCGAGCTCCATCTGGCCCTCGTCGAGCCGGAAGAAGTTGCGGGTGCGCGGATCGCGGACGTCGAGCGGCGCGGGCTCGCCCGCGTCGGACGCCGTGCCGACGAAGAACGTGTCCGTTCCGCCGGCGCCGTCGACCCGCGGCTGCGGCGCGTACATGTCGATCCAGCGCGCGGTGCCGCCGGCCGGCCCGACCCAGGCGTGGCGGACGCCGACGGGAACGACGCCGCAGGCGCCCGGCTGGAGCAGGTGCGCGCGGCCGTCGAGCACGAGCGCCGGCGAGCCCTCGAGGACGTAGAAGCTCTCCTCGAACGAGTGCAGGTGCGGGTCGACGGAGCCGTCCGCGTCGAGGCTGCACAGTCCCACTCCCATGTGCACCGACCCGGCGGCACGGTCGACGAGAGAGCAGCGCGCGAAGCCGTCGCTCGCGTTCGCGTACGCGGGCAGGAGATGCATCTCGTCGGCGCGCAGGACGTGGTGCACGGCGTGAACGATGTTAAATGCTCCTGAACTCCTGTACGGGCTCTGGAGGAGGTCGCAATGAGCAACGTCGTCGTCGGTGGCACGTCCGGGATCGGGCTCGAGGTGGCCCGGCTGCTCGTGGAGCGCGGCGAGGAGGTCGTCGTCACCGGCCGCGACGCCGACCGCGCGTCGGCCGCCGCCTCGAGCCTCGGCGGCGGCGCGCGCGCAATTGCGGTCGACCTCTGCCGCCCGGAGGAGATCCCGGGAGCGCTCGAAGGGATCGAGCGCGTCGACGGGGTGGTGATCGCGGCGATCGACCGAGACGAGAACACCGTCCGCGACTACGACGTCGAGCGGGCGCTGCGGCTCGTGACGCTCAAGCTCGTCGGCTACACCGAGGTCGTCCACGCGCTCGCGCCCCGCTTGCACGAGCGCTCCTCGATCGTCCTCTTCGGCGGCCTCGCGAAGGAGCGCCCATATCCCGGCTCGACGACGGTCACGACCGTCAACGGCGCCGTCAGCTCGATGATCCGGGCGTTCGCGGTCGAGCTCGCGCCCGTGCGCGCGAACGCGATCCATCCCGGGGTCGTCGGCGACAGCCCGGCCTGGAGCGGGAAGCCGCCGGAGGTGCTCGAGCGGCTGATCGGCCGGACGCCGACGGGCCGCCTCGCGACGATGCGCGACGTGGCGCACGCGACGCTGTTCCTGCTCGACAACCAATCGGTGAACGGCGTCAATCTCGACGTCGACGGCGGCTGGCTGCTCACCTAGCGGCTGCTTGCGTCGAGCCGCCGGCGTCGCGATACTCTCGGTGGCTTCGAGGCGCAGAGCGGCTAGACGTGGGAGAGAGGACGTCGAGGAGAGGTCTGCGCCCGGAGCTCTGCGGCGGGCGGCCGAGCGGGCTGACGCGGCTTGACTGCCTCGCGCGGCATCTTGTGTAATCTCGCTGAACACCGTTAATCGGTGCTTTACGGTGATGCGAGGAGGGCAGCTGTGAGCGAGCGTCTGGTTGTCCGGGGCGGATTCGTCGTGTCGATGGATCCCGAGGTGGGCGAGGTCCCGAACGCCGACATCCTGGTCGAGGACGGGAAGATCGTCGAGATCGGGCCGGGGCTCGAGGCCGGGGACGCCGAGGTCGTCGACGCGAGCCGCATGATCGTGCTTCCGGGCTTCGTCGACACGCATCGGCACACCTGGCAGACGCCGGTCCGCGGCGTCCTGCCGTGCTGCACCCTCGACGCGTACTTCGGCGACATGCTGGGCCGGATCGGGCTCAACTACCGGCCGGACGACGTCTACGTCGGGAACTACGCCGGCTCGCTGGAGGCCCTGAACGCCGGGATCACGACGCTCCTCGACTGGTCGCACATCTCGAACACGCCGGAGCACTCGGACGAGGCCGTCCACGGGCTCCAGGACGCCGGCATCCGCGGCGTCTACGCCCACGGCATCCCCGGCGACAACAGCTGGTGGGCCTACAGCGACCGCCCGCACCCGGACGACATCAGGCGGATCCGGGACCGCTACTTCTCCTCGGAGGACCAGCTGCTCACCCTGGCAATGGCGGCGCGCGCGGTCGGGAACGTCACGCCGGAGGTCGCGAGGCACGACTGGGGCCTGGCGCGCGAGCTCGGCATCCGGATCACCGTCCACGTCGGCATGCGCCTGACCGGCGTCCACGTCAACCACGTGCTGGGCATGCGCGACGCCGGCGTCATGGGGCCCGATACGACGTACATCCACTGCACGGATTCGACCGACGAGGAGCTCGACCTGATCGCGGAGACCGGCGGGAGCGCGTCGATCGCGTCGTACGTCGAGCTCTTGATGGGGCACGGCCGGCCGCCGACGGGCCGGCTGCTCCAGCGTGGCGTCCGGCCCTCGCTCTCGGTCGACGTCGTCTCGAGCGTGCCGGGCGAGATGTTCACGCAGATGCGCACCGCGCTCGTGTTCGAGCGGATCCTCGCGTTCACCGACACGCCCGACGAGGCGTTCGCGCCGACGCTGACGCACCGCGACGTGCTCGAGTTCGCGACGATCGACGGCGCGCGCGTGTGCGGGCTCGAGGATCGGGTCGGGTCGCTCACGCCGGGCAAGCAGGCCGACATCGTCCTCCTCCAGGCAAACGCGATCAACACGGCGCCGATGCTCGATCCGATCGGGACGATCGTCGTCTTCTCGGACACGTCGAACGTCGACTCGGTGTTCGTGGCCGGGAAGGCGGTCAAGCGGAACGGCGAGCTGGTGGGCCACGACCTGAAGCGGGTGTTCGCGCAGCTCGAGGAGTCCCGCGACTACCTGCTCTCGAACGCGGGCATGTTGCCTGACTGGGCAACTTCAGCCGTTCCGGCCTAACTACAACTCACCGCGCACCACGGCCGCACCCTCCGCGAGCGCGCGCAGCTTCA
>DATENZ010000153.1:0-9528 GCA_035274625.1 Gaiellaceae bacterium | reverse complement strand
GGCGCTCGAGCCGCGCCAGCGCCGGGCGGTCGAGGGCCGGCTCGAGCCCCGCGAGCGGAAGCGGCTCGTCCAGGCGGAGGCCGAGCAGCACGCGCTCCCGCCGGCGGACGTCCTCCGGCAGAGCCTCGACGTCTCGCGGCGGCCGGCGCCCGGCGCGGAGCGCATCGAGATACGGCCGGAGACGCGGGCCGTTCCGGTGTCGCAGCCCAGCGATCGTCGAAACCGCGCCGATGCCGAGCCCGAGGTAGTCCCGCCCGAGCCAGTAGCCGAGGTTGTGCCTCGCGCGCAGGTCCCGGCCCCCCGCGCGCTCCGGCTGCCGGCAGAAGTTGGCGGTTTCGTACCAGCGGTAGCCGGCGCCGGTCAGCGTCTCGACGACTCGCTCGAAGTAGGACTCCATCGCCTCGGCCTGGCGCCCTAGCTCGTCCCCGTGTGTGTGGGCGAAGCGCGTGCCGGGCTTCGCCTCCAGCTCGTAGCAGGACACGTGCTCGGGTTCGAGCGCGAGCGTCTCGGCGAGGTCGGCGTCGAGATCGGCGGCGCTCTGGCCGGGGATGCCGTAGATGAGATCGAGTGACGTGTTGTCAATTCCGGCATCACGAACAAGGTACACGGAGCGGCGGACATCTTCGGGCCGCGCGCGGCGCTCGAGCACCGCCAGGAGCGACTTCTGGAAGGTTTGCGCGCCAATGGACACACGGTTGACACGGTTCCGTGACAGAAGGCGGGCCAGCTCCGGCGTCAGCGTCTCCGGGTTCGCCTCCACCGTGACCTCGTCCGCGTCGGGGAGGGCGGCGAGCATGCGCTCGAGCGCGGCCGCCTCGGTGAAGGTGGGTGTGCCGCCTCCGAGGAAGACGGATTCCAGCTGCGGCGCCAGCACTCCGCGCTCGAGCTCGAGCTCTGCGAGCAGCGCATCCACGTAGGCGGCGTGGTGCTCCTCGCGGCCGACCGCGGTGACGAAGTCGCAGTAGCCGCAGCGGTGCGAGCAGAACGGCAGGTGGACATAGAGGTGCCGGACGCCGCTCATCCGTCCCTCCGTCGCGGCCGCGGGACGAGCTCGCCGGCGCAGTTCGGGCAGGTCTGGCCCATCGCCGCCGCGCAGCTCGGGCAGAACGTGCACTCGTACGAGCAGATCGCCGCCTCGGCGGCGGGCCCCAGCGCCGCGCCGCAGCGCTCGCAGGCGTCCCGCAGCTCGAGCGCCATGCCTTATCTCTTCTCCTGGTCGAGGTTCAGCACCGCGAGGAACGCCTCCTGCGGCACCTCGACCGAGCCGACCTGCTTCATCCGCTTCTTGCCCTTCTTCTGCTGCTCGAGCAGCTTCCGCTTGCGGGTGATGTCGCCGCCGTAGCACTTCGCGAGCACGTCCTTGCGCTTCGCCTTGACGGTCTCGCGGGCGATCACGCGCGCGCCGATCGCCGCCTGGATCGGAACGTCGAAGAACTGACGCGGGATCTCCTCGCGCAGCCGCTCGACGAGGGCCCGCCCGCGCGCATATGCGCCGTCTCTGTGGATGATCAGCGACAGCGCGTCCACAGGCTCCCCGGCGATCAGGATGTCGACCCGCGTCAGGTCGCCCGCACGGAAGCCGGCGAAGTCGTAATCGAAGCTCGCGTAGCCGCGGGTCCGCGACTTCAGCTGGTCGTAGTAGTCGAGGACGATCTCGCCGAGCGGCAGGTCGTACGAGAGCAGCACGCGTTCCTCGGACAGGTACTCCATGTGGTCGAACCGACCGCGGCGCTCGTTGTTCAGCTCCATCACCGGCCCGACGTAGTCCTTGGGGACGATGATCGACGCCTTCACGTACGGCTCTTCGACCTCCTCGACCTCGCGCGGCATCTCGGCCGGGTTGTGCACCTCGACCTGCTCGCCGGCTTTCGTCCGCACCTGGTAGGCGACGTTCGGCGCGGTGACGAGCAGGTCGAGGTCGAACTCGCGCTCGAGCCGCTCGCGCACGATCTCCATGTGCAGCAGCCCGAGAAAGCCGCAGCGGAACCCGAACCCGAGCGCCTGCGAGGTCTCCGGCTCGTAGAACAACGAGGCGTCGTTCAGCTTCAACTTCTCCAGCGCGTCGCGCAGCTCCGGGTACTGGTCCGAGTCGGTCGGGAAGAGGCCGGCGAAGACCATGGGCTTCACGTCCTTGTAACCCGGCAGCGCCTCGGCGGCCGGCTGCGCCCGCGAGGTGAGCGTGTCGCCGACGCGCAGGCGCGAGACGTCCTTCAGCCCGGTGATCACGTAGCCGACCTCGCCGGCAGTGAGCTCCTCGACGGGGCGCATCGTCGGCGACAGGAACCCGAGCTCCTCGGCGTCGAACTGCGTGCCGAGCGCCATTGCCCGCAGCGTCTCGCCGCTCCGGAACGTGCCGTCGACGACGCGCACGAAGGCGACCACGCCGCGGTACTGGTCGTACGACGAGTCGAACACGAGCGCGCGCGGCGGGGCCGCGGGGTCGCCGGCCGGCTGCGGAATCCGCTCGACGATCGCGTCCAGGACCGCCGCGACGCCGTCGCCGGTCTTCGCCGAGATCTGGAGGACGTGGTCGGGCTGATCGCCGATCAGCTCCGCGACCTCGGCTGCCGCACCCTCCGGGTCGGCCTGCGGCAGGTCGATCTTGTTCACGACCGGGACGATCTCGAGGTCGTTCTCGATCGCCAGGTACGCGTTCGCCACGGTCTGCGCCTCGATCCCCTGCGCGGCGTCCACGACGAGCAGCGCCCCCTCGCACGCCTGCAGCGAGCGCGAGACCTCGTACGTGAAGTCGACGTGGCCGGGCGTGTCGATCAGGTTCAGCTCGTGGCCCTTCCACATCACGCGGACGGCCTGTGCCTTGATCGTGATCCCGCGCTCGCGCTCGAGCTCCATCGTGTCGAGCACCTGCTCGCGCATCTGGCGGCCGGTGACCGTCTCGGTCAGCTCGAGGATGCGATCGGCGAGCGTCGACTTGCCGTGGTCGATGTGCGCGATGATCGAGAAATTGCGAATCTGGCTCTGCTCCATCGCGACGGAGGGTAGCGGTGGCATCAGAGACGAAAGGAGGCGAGAGATGAGCGGAAGGAGCCACGAAACCGCGCGGATCGCCGACCTGGAGCGGCCAAACGGGTGGTCGCCGATCCGGTTGCACTTCGACGTGCAGGCGTTCGGCGTCAACGCGTGGACGGGGCGCGAGCCGGGCGCGACCGTGATCGGCGAGCACGACGAACGGACGAGCGGACACGAGGAGCTGTACGTCGTCGTCGCGGGCCGAGCGACGTTCACGGTCGGCACAGAGGAGGTCGACGCGCCCACGGGCACGCTCGTCTTCGTGCCGGATCCGGAGACGATGCGCGGCGCCGTGGCGGCCGAGCCGGGCACGACCGTCCTCACCGTGGGTGGTACGCCGGGCGCCGCCTACGTGCCCCGCGCGTGGGAGACCAACTTCGAGGTGATCGGGCTGTTCGAGGAAGGCCGCCACGAAGAGGCGCGGCAGAGGCTCCTCGACGCCCTCCCGCGGTACGAGGACCGCGGTGCGCTGCTCTACAACCTCGCGTGCGCCGAAGCGCAGCTCGGAAACCCGGACGCGGCGTTCGAGCGCCTTCGTGCCGCGTTCCAGGAGAGGGACGACCTCGCGGAGAGCGCCCGCACGGACACCGACCTCGACCCGCTCCGGTCGGATGCGCGGTTCGCGGAGCTCGTCGCCTAGCCCGGCGCTCGATCGCGGCGGAGGAGGCGGTGCGGCAGGCCGTCCTCCTCGACGTCGCGCACGTGCCGGAAACCGGCCTTCTCGAAGGCGCGCCACGAGCGCCGGTTGGGTTCCTCGACGGTCGCGACGGCGGCCGTCGTCCGCGGGCGGACGAAGACGACCCGGCGGACGAACTCGTCGAGGACCCGCGGCCCCACGCCGACGCCGACGAGGTCCGGCTCGCCGATGAACAGGTCGACGCCCGCAGCGTCGGGGCCGACCTGGACGATCTCGTCCCAGTCGGGATGGTCGGCGACGACGTAGGTCTGGATCATCCCGACCGGCCGTCCGTCGAGCACGATCAGGTAGTGGTCGACGTCGCGGCGCCCCTCGATCGCCGCCCGTCGCTTCTCGACTGCGACCTCGAGCGGGTCGCGCCACCAGCGGGCGACGTGCTCGCGCCGCAGCCACGTCTCGATCAGAGGCAGGTCCGCCTCGGCGAGCGGCTCGAACGCGATCACGCCGGGGCAGCGCGTCGGCGGCGGAGCGAGAGGAGCGCCTCGAGCTCCCGCACGCCGAGCGCGCGGCACGCGACGAGGTAGGCGGCGAGGCCGCCGGCGAGCGCGACGAGCAGCGAGAAGAGCGCCGCGCCGAACGAGTCGCCGAGGCCGTGGTCGAGGCCGGTCCAGAGGCCGTACGCGACGCCGGCTAGTACGAGGCTCGCAAGCGTGACCCGGGCGACTGTGCGCGTCGTCTCCGTCAGCTCGATCCGCTCCAGGCGTCGCCGGAGCAGGACGAGCAGCGCTGCGGAGCCCGCGATGTTGACGAGCGAGGTCGCAAACGGCAGCCCCCAGATCCCGACCGAGTAGAGGGCCCCGTCGAGCGCCGCGTTCAGGACGAGGTTGCCGAGCGCGACCCAGGTCGGGATCCACGGCGACTGTAGGGAGAAGAACGCGCGGTTCAGCATCAGCATGAAGCCGTTGAACGAGAGCCCGAGCGCGAAGGCGGCGAGCGCGCCGGCGGTCGCAGGCGTCTGGTCGGCGGTGAAGTCCCCCCGCTGGTAGACGACTCGGACGATCGGGTCGGCGAGGACTGCGCAGACGACGCTCGCGGGGACGAGCAGGAACGCGATCTGGCGGATCCCCGCTCCGACCGTGCGGCGGAAGCCGTCGAGATCGGCGCGCGTGGCGAGGCGGGCAAGGGACGGGAACAGCACCGTCGCGACAGCGACGGAGAACATCCCCTGCGGGAGCATGTAGAGGCGGAACGCGGCGTTTATCGCGCTCGGCGCGTGGTCGCGATCGATCAGGCGCGCCGCGAAGAACGTGTCGACGACCGCGTTGAAGTTGATCAGGCCGAGGCCGATCGTGATCGGGACCATCAGCGTCAGCGTCCGCCGGACCGCGGGATCCCGCCAGTCGATGACGACGTGCAGGCGGCCGTCGCGCCCGCGCAGCCAGGGGATCGGGAGCAGGAACTGGATCACGGTCGCGATCAGGATCGAGACTGCGTAGACGTACAGCTCGTGGTCGGTCCCGTTCACGTGCGGGATCCCGATCAGGAGGCCGGCGATGATCGCCACGTTCCAGAAGACTGGAGTCAGCGCGGGGACGCTGAAGTGCTCGTAGCTGTTCAGGATCCCGACGACGATCCCTGACAGGCCGAGCAGGACGACGATCGGGAAGAGCACCCGCGAGAGGCCGACTGCGAGGTCGCCGTAGCCGAACGCGCGCATCACCCACGGCGCGATCAGGATGAAGAGCGCGGTCAGCCCGCCGAGGCCGAGGAGGACGAGCCAGAACAGGCTCGAGGCGACCCGCCAGGCGCGCTTGCGCTCGCCCTTCTCGAGCAGCTCGCTGAACACCGGGACGAAGGCCGACGAGAGCGCCGCGTCCGCGACGAGCGCACGCACCGTGTTCGGGATCAGGAATGCGACCTCGAACGCGTTGATCGCCCCGACCGTGCCGAAGTAGTAGCGCGCGACGATCTCGCGAACGAGCCCGAGGACGCGCGAGAGGCCGGTGGCGAGCGAGAAGATCGCGGTCGAGCGGGCGAGCCGACTGCTCCGGGCTGCGTCCGCGCGCGCAGCGGCAGCCTCGTCGGAGGGGGAGCTCACGCGGTGAGCATAGGGAGCGCGTCTGTTGCTACCATCGGCGCGCCCGCACCGCGGGCGTTTTCTCGCGTATGCCGAACATCAAGCAACAGGAGAAGCGCGTCCGGATCGCCGAGCGTCAGCACGGGGAGAACCTCCGCTACCGCTCGACCGTGAAGACGCTGACGAAGCGGCTCGAGGCCGCGGTCGCCGACGGCGACGCGGAGACGGTCGCCTCGGAGCACCGGACCCTCGTGCGCTGGGTGGACAAGGCCGCGTCGAAGGGCGCGCTCCACCCGAACACCGCCGCCCGGAAGAAGGCGCTGGCGGCGCGGCTCGTCTCCGGCTCCTAGGGCCCGCGCGCCTCAGACGTCCGGGAAGCGCCAGCGCGTCGTGCTGGCCGGAAACGCGCTCCAGCCGAACGCGACGCGGGGTCGCAGCACCCACAACCCGCCGCGGTCCCACTGATCCGGCGTCGGCCGGTAGTCGTGCGTCTCGGCGTACTTGGCCGTGAAGGCCGCCGCGAGCCGCTCGGCCAGCGCCCGCTCCGGCTTCGCGGCAGCGCGGGCCTCGCCCTCGAGGATCACGACCTCGTCACCGCTTTCCAGGTGGACGGCGACCGCCGGGTTACCGGCCAGGTTGCGGGCCCGGCGCGTCAGCGGACTGCCCTCGAAATACAGCGCATCGTCCAGCCACACCGCCCACGCCGGCATCGCGTGAGGCCGGCCGTCCGGACGCGTCGTGCTGAACCAGAAGTTGCGCGCCGCCTCGAGCCGCTCGGTCGCCCAGCTCCAGTCGAGCAGACCGTCGTCGGTCTCGGGAACGCCGTATCCCGCGGGCATGACCGGACGGCTGCGCTGCGGCTCGGAACCCATCGCGTCAGTGCGAATCGCGAGGGCGGGTGATCGCCACGAGCGCCCGCTGCAGCTCGAGCTCGACGGGAAGCCGGCTCGCGCCCTTGAGCGCGAGGTCGAGATCGGCCAGCAGGACGACGGCGTCGCGCAGCTCCTCCGGCGCGAAGTTCCGGCTCTGGGCGAACGCCTTCTCCGCCGCGAACGGGTGCATCTTCAGCTGCGGGGCAGCCTCGCGGGCGCGGATCCCCTGCGAGTCGAGCTCCTGGCAGGCGGCGACCCGCCGGACGTGCGCGGCGATCCGCCCGACCAGCGCGTGCACCTCGCGGGAGCGCGGCGTCGATCGTTCGAGGATCGACTCGCACGCGGCGAGAACGGCCCCGACCTCGCGGCGCCCCCACGCGTCGGTGAGCACGAAGGGCGGGACGTCCGCGCGCGGAGCGACGAGCTGCTCGACGTCTTCGGCCTCGATCGCCTGTGTGTCTGACCAGGCAACGAGCTTGTCGACCTCGGTCGCGAGCTCCCTCACGTCGTCGCCGACGAGCTCGACGAGGGCGCGGCACGATTCCGCGCTGGCCTTCACGCCGTGACGCGCGAACTGCTCGCCGACCCACTTCGGCAACTCGCGCTTCGTCACGTCGTAGCGCAGGATCTGACCCGACTTCGCGCACGCCTTCGCGAGCGGCGCGTCCTTCTTGACGTCGACGCCGACGAGGGCGAGCACGGTGTCGGGTGCCGGCGCGGCGAGGTACTCCGCGACCGCCTTCACGTCGGCGGCCTTCCACTGGTCGACCTCGTCGACCAGCACGAGTCGGCCGCCCGCCGCAAAGAGACCCATCGCGTTACAGGCAGCGACCACGTCCTCCCCGGTCACGTCGCGCGCGGAGAGACGCTCGGTCCCGTCGTCGCCGAAGCGCTCGCGCAGCCGGTGAAGGGCGCGCTCGATCTTGGGGCGGTCGCTGCCCGTCAGCAGGTACGCGGGCTTCAGGTCGTCCGCCACGCGGAGAGAGCATAGTCACGGCCTCATCCGCCGCCGGTAGGCGAGGGCCGCCGCCGTCACAGCGAGAAGCAGGAGGGCCGCCGCGCCCGCACCCGACGAGACCGTCGCGCCGGGAAGCCCGCCGACGACCCGCGCACAGCCGGCCAGATAGGCGGCGAGCCAGCCGTTCACCCACGCAATCAGCCACGCGGCACCCGGCGAGACCGGCGCGACGAGCGCGGCTGCGAACGACAGCCCGAGTAACGGGCCGACGACCGGCGCGGCGAGCGCGTTCGCCGGCACGGTGTAGACGGGGATGCGCCCGAACTGGAACCAGAGGATCGGCGCCGTCGCCGCGCCGCACGCGAGCGAGACTGCGAGCACCTCCGGAAGCCCGCGCGGGAGCGGGTAGCCGGCAAAGAAGCGCTTCGCCCGAGGGACGGCGACGAAGATCGCGGCGACGGCGACGAACGAGAGCTGGAAGCCCGCGTCGAGCAGGTTGTACGGGCTCCAGGCCAGCAGCGCGATCGCCCCGACGACGAGGAAATGCCACCGGTCGCGTTGCCGAGCCGACAGCCACGCGAGCGACCCGAGCGCGCCCGCGATGCCCGCACGAATCACGGACGGCTGCGAACCCACTGCGAGGACGTACGACGCAATCGCCGCCAAGGCTCCGAGCTCGCCGAGCCAGCGCGGCACGCCGAGCAGCCACGCGAGACCGACGACGGCGACCGCGACGAAGACGACGTTCGACCCGGAGACCGCGAGCAGGTGGTAGAGCCCGGACGCGCGAAACCGGTCGCGGAGCTCCGGCGAGAGGCCTTCGTCCTCGCCGAGCACGATCCCTTCGAGGACCGCGCGGCGCTCTCCCGCGAGGCCGGGCGCGAGCGACCCTGCGAGCCAGCCGCGAACGCGGTCGGCGTAGCCGCCGATCCCGCCCCGGTGCCCGACTACCTGCCATTCGCGCGCGACGGCGACGACGTGCACGCCGTGCCGGCGCAGCCACGTCCGCTCGTCGAAGCCGTCTGACGCCGGCCGCGGCCGCTGGAGGCGCACGACGAGGCTCAGGACCGCTCCCTGCGGCGGTGCGCGCGCCGGCGAGAGCTCGAGCATGACCGGCTCGTTTGCCGTCAGCGGCCCGAAGCGCGCGAGCTTCGCCGGGACCCGCAGCGCGAAGGCGCCCCGTCGGGACGGGCCGGTGACGACCGCGAGAGAAGGCTCGGATTCGCCGAGATGAGAGGCGAGCACGCTGGCGTCGACGGCATCGAGCCGCGCGCTGCCCCACCACCAGCCGGCGAGCCACAGCGCCACGGCAAGCACGCCGATCCGGACGAGCAGCTCGTCCGCCATCGCGCCGGCGAGCGCCAGCGCGGCGGCGACGACGGCGACGCCGATTCCCGCCGAACGCGTCGCATTCGCCGCCGCGAGGCCGAAGCAGAGCGACCCCGCGAGGAGGTACGGATAGCCGCGCACGACGCGTGCGCTCAGGGCGCCGGTCACGGGACGACCAGGTCTCGAAGCTGCTCGACCCGCGCCGGCCCGATTCCGGGAACCTCGTCGAGGTCCTCGACGCTGTGGAAGGTCCCGTGCTCGGTGCGGTAGTCGACGATCTTCTGCGCCGTCACGGGGCCGATCCCCGGCAGCTGATCGAGCTGCTCCACCGTCGCGACGCTCAGCTGGACGGGAGCGCTCGACGTCGCGCCGGCACCGGCGCCGCCCGACGAAGGCGGAGCCGCCCCCACCGATCCTGGCGCCGGCCGGGCCGGCACGACGACCTGCTCGCCGTCAGCGAGCGGAGCAGCGAGGTTCACCGCCGTCAGGTCGGCCTTCGGCGTCGCGCCGCCCGCGCGCGCCAACGCGTCTTCGATCCGCGTGCCGTCGGAGAGGCGATACACGCCCGGTCGACGCACTGCGCCGACGACGTACACGGCGAGCTGCGACACGGGCACCGCCCCCG
>DATENZ010000152.1:0-15900 GCA_035274625.1 Gaiellaceae bacterium | reverse complement strand
GCCCATGCGGCGAGGGCGGCCGCTGGAAGTGCCCTTCTCACAGACAGACAATCGGGGGGCGGCGAATCTAACACTGCCCCCGATCGGGCGATCAAGGAGGCAGCGTCTCGGGCTGGGCGTCAGGCGGGAGCGCGGGCGCGTCGCCGCGCCGGTGCCGCTGCCAGTCGACGAAGAGGACCTGGATCGCGCCGGCGACCGGGATCGCGCCGAGCGCCCCGAGGATCCCGGCCAGCTGCGCCCCGATCAGCACCGAGATCAGGACTGCGAGCGGCGACAGCTGCACGGTGCGCCCGTAGATCACCGGCTGGAGGAAGTGGTTCTCGACCTGCTGGTAGACGACGAAGAAGATGACCACGACCACGCCGGCGGTGATGCTGTGCAGGAACGCGACCGTGCCGATCACGACGGCGGCGATCGTCGCGCCGGCGAGCGGGACGAGGTCGAGAACCGCGACGATCACACCCAGCGCGACCGCGTACGGGACACCGAGGGCCAGCAGGACGATCGTCGTCAGCGTCCCCGCGATCAGGCTGATCAGCAGATTCCCGGTGACGTACCCGCCGACGGTGCGGTAAATGTCGTGGCCGACGGCGCGCCAGCGGGGCCGCGACCGCTCGGGCAGGAGCCCGAAGAAGCGGTCCATCCACGCCGGACCTTCGAGCAGCATGAAGAACGTCAGGAACGCGATCGTGATCGTCCCGATGACGATCGCGACGACGCTCTTCGTGATCGCGAGCGCAGTGCCGGTCAGACCGAGGACCTTCGCCGCGCCGCCGTTGTTGATCGCGTCGCGGATCCTGTCGACGATGTGGTACTTCGTCTGCAGGAACCCGAGCCGGCCGCGGCCCTTCGTCAGGTCGTCGACGTAGCCCGGGACCGCCTGCACGAAATCGTTGATCTGGCTGACCAGGGTCGGGATGAACGCGTAGCCGATCGCCGCGATCGCGACGAGCGCGAGCACGTAGGTGAGACCCGCGGCGTACCCGCGCTTCTTGACGCCGTGGCGCATGAACCACTCGACCGCGGGGTTGAGCGCGAGGGCGAGGAAGATCGAGACGAGGATCCACGAGATCACCTGCCGAGTGACGTCGAGGATCGACAGGAGCGCCCACGCAGCGATCACGAGCGCGATCACGACGAGGACAGACCGCACGCTGAAGCGGACCACGCGAACCTGGCTCACTCAGCGCAGGATCACGGCCGGGCCGGACGTTTACCGTCTGGCGCCGCGCGAGAGACGACTCCCGTGAGCCTTCGCGCACACGGGGTCGAGCAGAGCGCGCGTCTCCCTGACGGGCGGACGGCCGTCGTGCGAATCGGCGTTCCGGACGACGACTACGTCGACCGCCGCGAGCTCGAGACGGTCGCGCTCGAGCTGAGGTTGGACGGACGGCTCGAGGCCTCACTGAACACGATCCTCAACCCGGATCAGGAGAGCGAGGCGCTCAAGCTCGCGCGCGAGATCGCCGCCGGCCTCGAGTCCGGGACCCTCGAGCCGACCGCGGGCGCCCTCGAGCCGTTCGCGGACGAGGTGCCGGCCACGTAGGCTGCCCCACGTGAGCCGCGCGACACTGCATACGAACCACGGCGCCATCGGCGTCGAGCTCTTTCCGGACGACGCGCCCAAGACCGTCGAGAACTTCACGACGTTGGCCGGGAAGGGGTTCTACGACGGCGTCATCTTCCACCGCGTGATCCCGGACTTCATGATCCAGGGCGGCGATCCGACAGGCACCGGCCGCGGCGGCCCGGGCTACACGTTCGAGGACGAGCCGAACGAGCACCGCGTCGTGCGCGGCGCGCTCGCCATGGCGAACGCCGGACCGGACACGAACGGGAGCCAGTTCTTCGTCGTCACCGCCGACGCGTGCCCGTGGCTCGACGGCAAGCACACCGTCTTCGGCCAGGTCGTCGAGGGGATGGACGTCGTCGACCGCATCTCGCAGGTCGAGACCGACGCATCCGACAAGCCGAAGGAGCCGGTCACGATCCAGCGAGTGGAGCTGGCGCCAGAGTAGTGGCCGGGATGCGAGGCCCTTGCAGAGCCTCGCATCCCCTTTCCAAAGGATTAGTGAGTAGCGGTCGCGTCGTACGAAGGCGGACGCGAATCGATGGGACTCGAGTGCTTGCCTTGATCGTGCGGTACGCCCACGGTTGCGGTAGCACTGCAGGACCCACCCTTGTTGTCGGCGGCGGAGAACTCGACACGGTAGACGCGTCCATCGGCCGCCCCCTGACGCTCCGACCGAACACTGAAGCGGTTCTTGGAACCGATGACGGCATCCGGCGTCGTGTTGCCGTCACCGCCGCCGCCGACGTCGACAGGCTCGTCGGACGTGATCGCCAGGATCGCCACCGTGACAGGGTCACCGTCAGCATCCGTCACCCCGACGATCTTCTCCTGGACGTACTTGTGGTTTGGCGGCCAGAGCAGACGTGTCGACGCCGCCGCCGCGGAGCAGTCGGGAGGAGTGTTGACGAGGATGGTGTGGGTGTCCGAAATGCTTCCCGCGCCGCCTGCATCGGAGCCCCTCGCCGTCGCCACGAGGGTGTGGAACCCGGCAGTGAGGCCGGTCAGCGGCGACGAGGCCTGCCACGTGGTCGACACCGGCCCTGCCGCAGGGAGCGCCACAGCGGTCGTGATCGCGACGGGGTTTGCGTCGACCGACAGGCTGACCGAGGTCAGGGTGGATCCGATCGCCTGAGTGATCACGTTTCCGACGTCGGCGAAGTTCGGCGTCTGCGTGCAGGTCCCGCCCGGTGTAAGGGCCGCAACATCGTTCAGGTTTCCGAGCGGCGCCGAATCGGAACAGGTGACGTCGGACGCACTCCCGAGCGCAAACGCACGGATGATCGTGCCGGACGGGAACCCCGTGACTGAACTGACAGGCGGACCGTCGTTGTTAAACCCGTCAGACAGGAAGATGACGATGTTCACCGGATTGGTATTCGCGGGCGAGGTCAGAATTGTCTTCGCGGCTTGGAGCCCGCACGAATAGCAGGTCGCTCCAGCCGCGCTGAGCCCGTCGGCGACGTCTTCGAGATCCGGATTGGAGTTGCCATTCCCATCGTGCCCGGGGGCGACGAGGAGTTGCACCCCGCCGGATCCGAGGTTCACGTCATGGGCGGTCCCGCTGCCGTTGCCCGCAAATGACGCGAGCCCCGTGAGGTCTACCGACGAGTTCGCCGCGGCCGCCGCCGTATTCGCCTGCTCGATCGCCCTCTGAACGCACTCGAGCCGCGTCTCGTCGCCCGGGCTGCCGTCGCAATTGACGCCGGCTGACTCCGCCATGCTTCCGGAGCGATCGACGACGTACACGACGGTCGTGTCCTTGACGATCGTCCCGGTGCCGACCGCGGCCGTGCCGGAGACGGCCACAGGATCTCCGAGCTGGACGATCGCCCCATCTGCCGGAACGTCAATCGAAACCGAGATGCTCGTTCCTCCGGGTAGCGTCCCGTTCTCGGTGTCGGCCGGCGCAGCGGACGCGCAGACCAATGTTACGAGTAAGGCCAGAACTGCAAACAATGCTGTCCGCCCGGCACAGCTTCGATCTGCATCAGTCATGAGAGCCCTCCCGTTCTCGTGGGCCTCAAGGCTTAAAGCGCGGCGCCCGCGACGCCTAGATCGAATTCACCCGATTTTCCTCGGGTGAATTACCTACGTCACAGTTGTATTAGGCTCGATGGTGTTGTAGGTATTCCCCGGCAGTACGGGTGCGGCAATGGCGAGGGCGCGGAGGATACTGATCGTTGACGACGACGCAAGATTTTGCGCACTCGTCGCCGACGTCTTGAGCCGCGACGGCCACGAGACACTCATCGCGCGAACCGGGGAGGCTGCGATCGAACTCCTTTCGGAGATCGCGCCCGACGTCTTGGTGCTCGACGTCCAGCTGCCCGGAATCTCGGGCTACGAGGTACTGCATAAGCTCCGCGCGCGCGGTGACGACACGCCCGTCGTCTTCGTCTCCGGCGTTCGTGTCGAGCCGCTGGACCGGGTCGCGGGCCTATTGCTGGGAGCCGACGACTACGTCGTGAAACCGTTCGCGCCGGACGAGCTGCTCGGACGCGTACGCTCGCTACTCCGACGACGAGGGACTGCCAGTTCCTCGCTCCGAGGCCTGACGCGACGAGAGACGGAAGTGCTCCTCTTACTCGCGGACGGATGGACGCAGAAGCAGATTGCGGCGGCGCTGGTAGTCAGTCCACGGACCGTCGGTAGCCACATTGAGCGCATTCTCGAAAAGCTCGATGTGCATACGCGCGCGCAGGCGATTGCAGTCGCTTACAGCGAGGGGGTCATCCCGGTGCGACACGCGGTCGCCGCAACTCGGCAGTGAGCGACAATCACGATCCAGCGAGTGGAGCTGGCGCCGGAGTAACCGGTCGCGGGGCGGGCGCGCCGACCGGCGACCGCTTGACGAGCCAGAAGCCGGCCTCCAGCGCGGGGCCGACCCCGAGGGCGAAGACGACGGTGCCGACGCCGACCGTTCCGCCGAGCGCGAAGCCAGCTCCGAGGACCGCGAGCTCGAGCGCGGCACGGACGACGCCGAGCCGTTGACCACTTTTCTGGCCGCCGACGACCATCAGCGAGTCCCTGGGGCCGGCACCGAGCCAGGCGCCGAGGTAGAGCGCCGACCCGGCGCCGATCAGCGGCATCGTGATCGCCAGCAGGGCGATCCGGACGCCGAGCGAAGAGTCCGACAACCGGTCGGTCGGCCCGATCGCCGTCAGCGCCTCGATGAACCCGCCGACGAGGAGCGCATTGCCGAGCGTCCCGATCCCGATGCGTGCGCCGAGGAACCACGCCACCGTGACGACGACGACGCTGACGCAGATGTTCGCGAGCCCGAAGGAGATCGGCGTGTGCTTCGCGATCCCCTGGTGCAGCGTGTCCCACGGCGAGAGCCCGAGCCGCGATTCGAGTTGGCAGACGATCCCGACCGCGAACAGGAAGAGCCCGAGGACGAGCGAGGTCAGCCGCGCGGGCAGCCCGCCGCGGACGCGTGGCGGCTCATGCATCGCCGCCTACGCTAGTCGAGCCACTCCGGGCGCTCGAACCCGGCGTACTCCTGGATCGCGCCGTAGAGGTGCTGGACGATCTGTGTGCTGTAGACCGTCACGCGGCAGGTGCCGTAGGGCAGCTTGTTCATTCGTGTGCGCTTGCTGGCGGGCGAGTACCTGTTGATCGTCGACCTCGTCATACGTGACCGCGGCAGCCGAAGCGAGGCGAGCCAGACGTTCTCGATCTCCCGCTGCCGTTCTTCGTGGTCTGCGAAGAGGTTGCACCAGACGCGGACGGACTCGTCCGGAGGCGCGAAATAGTGGCGCAGGAAGCCATGAAGAAGCGAGCATCGCTGGATCCGAGTTTGTGAGATGCACGCTGTTGCGCTGCCGCGACCCCTCCGCCCAGAACAGCATGCAACCGGCCGCGTGGAGCGACTCGGCTCGTCGCGCGAGGGCGCGGCCTTCGTCTTGGAACGTGCGGCGGCGAGCGCGGTAGTAGACACTGATGCCGCGACTTCGCGCAGACACACCGCGGGCGTTGAGCTCCTCCTGCTGATGGTCGGTCAGCTCGATCTCGCGAACCCACAGGCTGACGCTCGAGCGAGCAACGCCGAGCCGGCGTTCGATGTCGCGCATCGAAAGCCCCTCCCGCCTGAGCTGGCCATGTCCCGTTCAGACGTTTTCATATCTGAAAACAGAATAGCCGGCAGGCCGGACGGCAAACGAAGAGCGGGCGGCGGGAATCGGACCCGCGTACCCAGGGTGGAAACCTGGTGCTTTACCACTAAGCTACGCCCGCGCGCCGAAGCCCGTCTAGCGTACCGCCGGTGGACCCCTATCGCTGGTCGTGGGACGCCGACGCGCTCGTGATCGTGCCCGCTCTGGCGATCGCGTACGGCATGGCCGCCGTACGCGTCAAGGCCCCGCGCCGGCGCGTCGCAAGCTTCGGCGCAGGCTGCGCGCTCCTGCTCGCCGTCCTGATCACGCCCCTCGACACGCTCGCGCTGCACTACCTCCTCTCCATGCACCTGCTCCAGAACGTCGTCCTCGCCGAGTGGGCGCCGCTCCTCTGCCTGCTCGGCCTGACGCCGCGAATGGCGGGAGCGCTCGAGCGGCTGCCCGCCGCCCGCCTCCTCACGCAGCCCTTCGTCGCCCTGCCGATCTGGCTCGCCACCTACTTCGCGTGGCACCTCCCGTGGGCCTACGACGCCGCGCTCCGGCACCAGTGGACGATCCTTCACGCCGAGCACGCGTGCTACTTCGCGGCTGGCTGCCTGCTCTGGTGGCCGGTCGTCCACGGCCGCCGCCCGAGCGGGATCAAGGCGGCGTACATCTTCGCGGCGTTCGTGCTCGCGAGCCCGCTCGGGCTCCTGCTCGCGCTGCTCCCCAGCCCGGTCTACGACTTCTACGAGCACGTGCCGCGGCTGTGGGGGCTCTCGGCGCTGAGCGACCAGCAGATCGCCGGCGTGACGATGGTCTCGGAGCAGGCCGTCGTCTTCTTCGCGGCGTTCGCGTACTACCTGCGCAGGTTCTTCGGGGAGCAGGAGCGGTCGGACGCTTTTCGGGTACCGACCGTCCCGCGGCCCTAATCGGCAGTCACGCCGCGGCGCCCATGAGAAGCTCGAGAAGCCGGCGCCGCTCGCCGCCGTTGCGTTCGACGGCGCGGCTGAGGCGACTGTCGCCGTCGGCGGTCAGGTGCAGCCAGAAGACGCGCGCGTCGTCAAGTGACTGCTCCCGGCGCACGAGGCCTGCGGACTCGGCCCGCGTGACGAGCTCGGTGACCGTGCTCTGAGTGAGCTGCATGCGTTCGGCGAGACCGGTCACCGTCGATCGCTCGCCCAGCGACGACTTGATCATCAGCAGGAGCATGTAGCGACTCGGGGTCAGACCCTCTTCACGGGCAACCCGCTCGCTGGCTCGAAGAAACTTACGCAGTGCGGCTCTGAGTGCGGCAGCTTCTTGGAACTCGTCCTCAAACGGCCCCACCGGAACGTCATTCCTACTTCAAACAAGCCTGAATCGTCTTCTCGTAGGCCTCGGGAGGGTGTATCGCCCAGAGCAGCACGGCGTTCTTCTGAGGACGGAGGACGTCCTCGAGGCCGATGTTCTTGCCGCGGAAGCGCTGATAGCCCCGGACGATCTGCTCGGCGCCCTTCCGGTCGACGCCGAACGAGACCGTAACGAGGTTGTCCCGGAAGCGAACGGTGAACGAGCCTCCCTCGGCGTTCTCCGCGATGAAATCGGTGGCGGGGACCTTCGTGACGAGCACACCCGCCTTCTCGAGACAGGCCCGTGACGGGTCCGCAGAGTAGGTCGAGGTTCCGCCGCAGCCCGCAGCGGCGAACAGCGCGCCGGCCGCGAGCACGCCGCCGAGAAGGGGGGAACCGCGCACTCGGGCGATTGTCGCACGACCCCTCCCACGCCAGGACGGTTCGGTCGTGCGCAATTTGCTGAAGTTTCGTTGCGCGACCCCCTTGAGTCGCATTCGGTCGCGCCCTAGTGTGCCGCTTGCGCCGAGCACGGAGCGCGAGTAGGGCGAAGTCGGGCCGGGCAGCGGTACGCGGAAGCGGAAGGCTGGTCGGCTCGGTGGACGAAAGCGAAACCGGCTCGGCGAACTTATGCCTGCATCCAGGGACAGGATTTATCCTGTCCCGATTCCGTTTCCGGGCCGTCCTGATTCCGTTCCGGGTTAGCCGCGAATCAGACTACGGGCGAAGAAGAGCACGTTCGCCGGCCGCTCCGCCAGTCGCCGCATCAGGTACGGGTACCAGTCCGGCCCGTACGGCGCGGCACAGAGGACCCTGTGGCCGCGGTGGACGAGGTCGAGCTGGAGCTGTGTCCGCACGCCGTAGAGCATCTGCAGCTCGAGCCGCTCGTTGCCCACGCCGAGCCCGAGCGCGTGCGCGACCAGGTTCTCGTCATGCGTGGCGACGGCCGTGAAGCCGCCGGCTTCGACCGACCGGGCGACAAGCTTCCGGAACGCGGCATCGACATCGGCCTTCTGCGGGTAGGCGATCTCGGGAGGCTCGAGGTACGCACCCTTCACGATCCGGAGGTTCGGCTGCAACGGCAGGAGTGACTCGAGATCGGCGGGCGTCCGGTACAGGTAGGCCTGGAGGACGGTCCCGACGTTGTCGAAGCCGGACTCGCGGAGCCGCCGGTAGATCCGCAGCGTGACGTCGACGAGCGTCGACTCCTCCATGTCGATCCGGATGAAGTTGTCGAGGCGGGCGGCCTCGGCGACGAGCCGCTCGAGATTCGCGTACGCGAGGTCCTCGTCGATCAGCACACCGAGATGCGAGAGCTTGAGCGCGACGTTCGTCTGCAAGCGCTCGGAGTCGATCCGGCGCAGGATCTCCTCGTACGTCTCGACCACGCGCCCGGTCTCGCCGGGCTCGTTCACCCCCTCGCCGAGCAGCGTCGTGTTCGTCCGCAGCCCTTCCTCGTTCAGGCGGCGCAGAGTGACGACGGCCTCGTCGAGCGTCTCGCCCGCGACGAAGCGTGAGGCGCCGAGCCGCATGCCGTAGCGGCCGACGAACCCGCGGGCGAGCGGGTTGTCCGCGGCCGTGAGGATCGCCTGCCGGAGCACTACGCCGCCTGGAGCAGCGGCTCGAGCTCCGCGTCGAGCTCGCTCCGTTCCGACTCTGTCAGCCCGCGGAGCGGCAGCCGCACGTCTTCGTGGATCTGCACGCCGCGCCTGACGACGACGTGCTTGAGGGCGGCATGGCGCGGATACCGGTCGACGAGCTCACGAAGTCCGCCGGCGTCGACCTCCTCGCCTCGGACGGCGGCGGCCACGACCTCCGGGAACGCCGTCGCCAGCGCCGAGACCGCGCCCGCCGCGCCGGCCGCGAGCCCGCGCGCGATCAGCGCCTCGAAGCCGACGAAGATGTCGAGTCCCTCGATCAGGTACGACGCGACCTGGTCCCAGCCGCGATCGGAGACCTTCATCCCGGCGAGGTTCGGCGCCCGGTCGCGCAGACGCTCGACCACCGCGGGCGGTACGGCGTAGCCGCTCGTCGCCTCGAACTCGTAGACGTAGAAGGGCAGCGGAGCGCACGCGGCGGCCGCGGCCGCGAGGTGCTCGAGGAGGGACGTGTCGTCGAGCCGGAAGTACGGCGGCGCGATGACGGCGACGGCGTCCGCGCCGACCTCGGCCGCGTGGGCCGAGAGCACGACCGTATCGGCGGTCGCCTGCGCGCCGCAGTGGACCGCGACCTGCAGGCGGCCGGCCGAAAGCTCGACGAAGAGCTCCGCGGCGCGGCGCCGCTCCGGAACCGACAGCAGGATCCCCTCGCCGGTCGTGCCGAGCGCCAGCACCCCGTCCACTCCGCCCGACGCGAGAAAGTCGAGCACGGGGCCGAAGCCGTCCTCGTCGAGCGCGGCACCGCCGTCGCGCAGCGGCGTGACCGACGCGGCGAGCGCTCCCCGCAACACGCGCGCGAGCTTACCGCCCGCTGACGGAGAAGTGCTGGTAGTCCCGGACTGAGCCCACCCAGCCGCCTCCCCACCCCCAGCCGACGGCGCGAAAGCCCTCGACCAGCGTTCCGGCCTCGTACGCCGTCCCGGGGCGGCGACGCGAGCGGTCGAGATAGGGACGGCTCCCCGAATGCGAGGTCCGGCCGGCGCTGACGTAGGGGTTCTCGATCGGGTTGACGTCGATCGCGCGGCCGTAGGCGTGCTCCGACCAGCGGGTCGATCCGGTCGCCGCGCGGCAGTTGAACGCCGAGGTGTTGTCGGCCTCGATCGAGCGGAAGTCGTCGCCGCCGTAGCGGTCGACGAGCTCCATCCGCCGGATCGGGAACCCGGCCGCGTAGAGCCGCCGGAAAACGGCGACGAGGTCGGCGGCGGCGTCCCCGTGCGCGACCAGCCGCCCCGCATGGGCGCGGCCGTCGAAGCCGCGATAGGTCAACGTGATCAGCCGCAGGTCGGAGAGCGGAACCGGACAGCCGGGCCGCCAGGAGACGCCGACCATCTGCTCCCGTACGGCCGGCGGAATCGGCTGGACGCGCGCGTGGAAGCCGGGCGCGAGCGCCGCGGCGACGGCGAGCACCGCGAAACCCATCAGTCGGGGCGGGCAGATTCGAACTGCCGACTTCTGCGTCCCAAACGCAGTGCTCTACCAGGCTGAGCTACGCCCCGAATCACCATCAGTGTAGGCGGATAGCCTGCGCGGTTCCGTGAGCGACGTCGCCCTTCTGCCGGCCGAGAGCGTCACGAGAGAGCGCCAGCCGGGGATCGGCTACCTGATGGCGCTCTCCGCCGGCACCCTCTTCGCCGCCAACGGCACCGTGGCCAAGGTGATCCTCGAGTCGGGGCTCTCGTCGCTCCGGCTCACCGAGGTGCGGTGCGCAGGTGCCCTCGTCGGCCTGCTCGCGATCCTGCTGGTGATGCGCCCGCAGAGCCTCAGGATCGACCGGCGCGAGCTTCTCTTCCTCGCCGGGTTCGGCGTCTTCGGTGTCGCACTGGTGCAGCTCTTCTACTTCGTCGCGATCGGCCGGCTCCAGATCGGAGTCTCGCTGCTGATCCAGTACCTCGGCCCGCTGCTGGTCGCGGTGTTCGCCCACTTCGTCCTGAAGGAGCACGTCCGCCGGCGGCTCTGGGTTGCGCTCGCGCTCGCGCTCGCCGGGCTGACGCTCGTCGTCGACCTCTGGCGCGGGGTCTCGCTCGACGGCGTCGGCGTCCTGTTCTCGCTCCTCTCCGCCGTCACGTTCGCCGCGTATCTCCTCTTCGCCGAGCGGGCGGTCGGACGGCGCGATCCGCTGTCGCTCCTCTGCTACGGGTTCCTCTTCGCGAGCCTCTTCTGGGCCGTCGTCCAGCCCTGGTGGTCGTTCCCGTTCGACGTCCCAGCCCGAACGGTCTCGCTGCTCGGCCACCTGTCGCACCTGCACCTGCCGGTGTGGGCCCTGATGGCGTGGATGATCGTGCTGGGGACGATCGTGCCGTTCTTCCTGATCGTCGGCTCGATGCGGCACATCACCGCGACGCGCGCCGGGATCGTGGCGATGGTCGAGCCGGTGATCGCGAGCGTGGTCGCCTACGCGTGGCTGGACGAGACGCTCGGCGCGACGCAGCTCGTCGGCGGAGCAATCGTGCTCGCCGGCATCGCGCTCGCGCAGTCGGCCCGGTAGGGCTACCGTTCGTCGATCAGCGCGCGCAGCTCCTCGAGCTTCGACCGCCGAAGCTCCTCCCGGCCGCCCCGCTGGACCCTGATCAGGACGTCGCGCACGAGGGTCGCGAGCTCGACCGGGTTGAACGGCTTCGTCACGTAGTCGAGCCCGCCGAGGTCGAGCCCGCGGGCGCGGTCGCGAAGCTCCGCCCGCGCGGTGAGGAAGATGATCGGGATCCCGGCCGTCTGCGGATCGTCGAGCAGCTGCTCGGCCACTCGCCACCCGTCGAGGCCGGGCATCATCACGTCGAGGAGGATCACGTCCGGCTGTTCGCGCCGCGCGGACTCGAGCCCCGACGGCCCGTCGGCAGCCTCGATCACCACCATCTGCTCGGCCTCGAGGTTCACCCGGCAGAGCAGCCGGATCGGCGCCTCGTCATCGACGACCAGAACTCGGATCGCGTTCAGGCTCACTCCCCTCCCCCATCGGCACCGTGGGCCGGAAGCTCGACCACGAAGCTCGAGCCGCGACCTTCGCTCGAACGCACGCTGATTCTTCCGCCGAGTGCGCTGACGAGGCCCTGGGCGATGAAGAGCCCGACCCCCGTGCCGCCCGTCTGGGCGTCGCCGACGCGGTAGAACTTCGAGAAGATCCGGCCGTGCTCGGTGGAAGGGATGCCGACGCCCTGGTCGACGACGCTGAGCACGATCGTCTCCCCGCGCTGGGTCGCGCCCACCGTCACCGTCCCGCCGCTGGGCGAGAACCGCAGCGCGTTGTCGACGAGGTTCGCGAGCACCTGTCGCAGCTTGTCGGCGTCGGTGCGCGCGGGCAGCGGCGAGTCGGGAAGGTCGAGCACGAACTCGTGTCCGTTGGCGTTGACGGCACTGCGCGCGTCCTCGACGACTTCGGAGACGAGCGAGCGCACGTCCACGGGTGCCAGCTCGAGCTGAAGGTCGCCGGCGTCGAGCCGCGCGACGTTCAGCAGCTTGTCGACGATCGCCGTCAGGCGCTGCGCCTCCGACTCGATGTACGTGAGGAAGATGCGCCGCTCGTGCTCGTCGAACTCGACGTCCTCGCGCATCAGGGTGGCGGCGAAGCCGTAGATCGACGTCAGGGGCGCACGCAGCTCGTGCGACACCGTCGAAACGAAGTCGGAGCGCATCTGCTCGACGACGCGCTCCGCGGAGATGTCCCGGAACGCGAAGATGCGGCCGGCAGTCTCGCCGGCGGGGTCGCGCATCACCGCCTCTGTCAGGGAGAGCCAGACCTCGGTGTCGCCACGCCGGATGGGCACGAGCCGGTCGCCCGGAACCGCTCCGGTCTCCGACCGCAGCTCGCGCTGCAGCACCTCCAGGATCGTTCTGCCGACGGCCTCCTCCGGAGGAACGCCCGTGATGCGCTCTGCGGCAGCGTTCCAGAGCACGACCCGCTCCTCCCGATTGACGGCGACGATCCCGTCCGCGACGTTCGCAAGGATGGCGACGCTGCGCTCGCGTTCGAGCTCGACCTGCTGGTAGAGCTCCGCCTTCGCGTAGGCCACGGAGGCGTTCGCGGCCAGGGCTTCGAGTGCCTCGACCTCTTCCACCTGCCAGCCCCGCGGCGACCGGGAGAAGATCGCCAGAACGCCCTGCAGCTCGTCCTCCTCCGAGCCGAACAGCGGAACGGCCAGGTAGCCCGCGTAGCCGCGCCCCAGCATCGGCTCTCCGTCGAGCAGCGCGTCGTCGCCCGCGACGTTCTCGTACGACACGCCCGCACGTGAGTGGACGACGGTGACGTGCGGGCGCGCCTGCGCAGGCACCCGCGTGCCCTGGACCTCGACGGCGCCCGCTCCGACGGCGGCCACCGCGGTCAGCGCGTCCTCCTCGAGGAGGCGGATGACGGAGGCGTCGGCACGCAGCAGCACCCGCGCCTGCTCGACGACCTCGTCCAGGACTGCGCCCGGCTCGAGCTCGCCGGAGAAGAGGCTCCCCGTCCGCGCCAGCTGCTGCGCTAGCAGCCGGGAGCGGCGCTCGACTTCGAAGACCTCGCTGCGCGCGAGCGCTGCCTTTGCGCCCGCGGCGAGCTGGCCGGCGAGATCGAGGTCGTCGTCGACGAAGGTTCGCTGCGCCCGGAAGAAGACGAGCGCGAGCGCGGCGCGCTCGCTGCGCGGCGCCTTGATCGGAATCGCGACCAGCGACGCAGCCTCGGTCGCCTGCTGGAACTCCGCCCCGAAGCGGTCGTCGGCCGCGAGCGCCGACGAGACGATCGTCTTCTGCTCCCGCGCGGCTCGATCGAGCACCTGGGCGCCCGCGGGCAGGCCTTCGGCGAACGCACGTCGGAGAGACTCCGACGCCGCATGCTCGCCACCCAGCCAGAAGCCGGCGGGGCCCGGCATCAACACGACTGCGGCATCGCCGCCGAACGCGTCAGCGGCCGCCTGCGCGACCGCGTCGAGCGTCTCGGCGAGCGAAACCGGCTCCCCGAGGA
This sequence comes from Gaiellaceae bacterium, assembly GCA_035274625.1. Classification (GTDB taxonomy): domain Bacteria; phylum Actinomycetota; class Thermoleophilia; order Gaiellales; family Gaiellaceae; genus DATBLE01. The sequence goes on along the minus strand of DATENZ010000152.1, from coordinate 2,314 downwards.
GGCTCGCGATCCGGGAGAAGCTGCTCTCCACGCGCGCCTGCCGCTCGTGCAGCTCGAAGCTCTCGGCGTTCCGGAGGGCGAGGGAGGCGAGCGTCGCGAAGCTCGCGAGGGCGTCGGCGTCGGCGTCGCTGAAGACGCGATCACGCTCGCGCGTCGCGACACCGAGGACACCGCGCGTCTCGCCGGCCCAGGACATCGGCGCGACCATCGCGGCGGCGAAGCCCTCGTACGCCGAGTGCGGCACCGGCTTCAGCATCCTCCCGTACTCCTGGTCCCGCACCGGCGTGCTCTCGGCGAGGGCACGGCCGGTGAGGCCGTGGTCGGAACGGAACTCGAATCCGATCACGCCGGGATCGAGCCCGCGAACCGCGGCGCAGCGGAGCATCGAGCCGCCTGAGGCGAACAGGCAGCAGTCCGCCGCGTCGGCGTGCAGCAGCTCGGTCACCTGATCGACGAGCAGTTGCAGCACGGTCTCCAGCCGCAGCTCGCCGGTGACGATCTGGGCCGCGTTCAGGAGGGCTGACTGCTGCGCCAGGCGCAGCGCGTTCTCGCGCAGCAGCCTCGCGGTGTGGATGCCGAGACCGAGCTCGCGCGCGACCGCCTCGGCGAGCGCACACTCGGAGTCGCGCCAGGTGTGCGGCTCGGCGCGGTGCAGCCCGAGCACGCCGATCACGCGGTCGAACACGACGATCGGGGTCGCGAGCACCGACCTCGATCCCATTCCGAGCAGAAGCTCGCGGCCCTCGCCCTGGAGCTCGTCTGCGACGTCGGCGATCGACGTCGTCCTGCCTCGACGCACCGCGGTGTTCGAGGCCGGCAGCCGCTCCGCGGCCTCCGCTCCGATCGGCAAGAACCCGGGCGCGCTCCACTCGGTCGCCATGGAGAGGCTTTCGACCGTGTCGCCGAGCCGGACGAAGCACCGTGCCAGCCCGAGCGCGCGGGCAATCTCCTCGACCGTGACGCGCAGGACGGCGTCCAGGTCGAGCTCGGACCGGACCTTGCTCGCGATCGAGGAGATCAGCCGCTCGCGTTCGAGCGCCTCGGCGAGCGCAGAGGCGGACCGAGCGCGCTCGAGGGCCAGCGCGGCCTCGGCCGCGACGGTGCGCAGCGGCCCGAGCTCCTCGGTCGAGAACGCACGGCGCTCCCGGGTGGTCGCGATCGCGAGCACCGCGATCACCCGCTCTCCGGAGACGAGGGGAACGAATGCGGCGCTGCGCGCGCCGACCGCCTCCGCGACGTCCTTCTTGATCAGGGGCGAGTTCTGCGTGTCGTAGACCGTGACCGGTGCGACCTCGAAGGCGGCGCTCGCGATTCCCGACGGCTCCTGCCGCAGGTCGAACCGCAGTCCGCGCCAGTAGTCGAAATCGGCGCCGTCGCGCCGTCCCAGCAGTCCGTGCGCCTCGTTCAGCTGCTCGTCGACGAGCGCAATTGCCGCAAACTCGACCGAGAAGAGCGCCGCGATCTCGTCCAGCAGCACGCGTGCGACCGACTCGGCGTCGCCGGCGCGTGCGAGCGCGGCGGAAATCGCCTCGATCGCACTCAGCTCGCGCTCGCGGAGCGACGCGCGCTCTTCGGCCGCCGTGACGCGGTGGAACCCGGCGGCGACGAGCGCGCGATCTCCGGCGCGAGCGGCGAAGAGGACCGCCGGAGCGGCCGCGACGAGCACTCCCGCGAGCGGCAGCCACACCGCGCCGCCGAGCGGCTCGCGATCGATCAGCACCTGAATCCCGAGGAGTGCAGCGCCGACGCCGACGCACGGCAAGAGCAGGGCGTGCGCCCACTGCGCGAGCGTGGCATCCCGGCAACGGCGGAGAAAGGCCGGCACGACGGCCGCGCTGACGCCGAGGTACAGCGCCGCGAGCGCCAGCAAAGGTACCCCGTTGAACCAGACGGCCTGGCTTTCCTCCGTCACTGGGCCAATTGATGATAGGGACGCCCACCACGTGCGTCGAGCGCCCGCCGCCGGCGGTCCGCGCGTTTCCTGATTTGTAAAGATGGGCCGGACGGCCTATTGGCGAGCGGGACGGGCGCGGCTAGCGTGCCCATCACTGGGCGATGCGAGCCGCGGTGGTCCTGGCCACTGTTAGCCGCGGTGAGCACTAGGAAGGGCCCGCCGCGCCGACCCCCCCGAGCGGCGGGCTTTTCCGATTTTAAGACGGCTTCTGTCGAGCCCCGCCGCTCATCCTCTGCGCGCCGACGGGCTTGGCCCGGCGGTGCTGCAACAGCGCGGCGGGCCTTTTCCGATTCTCAGACCGCTTCTGTCGAGCCCCGCCGCTCATCCTCTGCGCGCCGACGGGCTTGGCCCGGCGGTGCT
>DATENZ010000151.1:0-11417 GCA_035274625.1 Gaiellaceae bacterium | reverse complement strand
TGCCAGGTCGGAACGCGGCGAGCGCGATCACGACGAGAAACGCGAGCACGAGAAGGACGGCAACGGCCCGGCGTCTGGAGTGTCGCGCAACCGAAGCAGACCGCCGCGGCGGCCGCCGGGAGGCGGTGAGGGGCTCCATCGCGGCCACCGTAGCCGACGTCGCATCCGCTTTCAACCGACTTTGTGACAGCTGGGACACAGGAGTCGGGCCGATATCCAGCCAGACCTCGTGACGGTCGAGCGCCAGCGAGGCGTCGGTTTCGTCCGCCCAGTCCCAGAAATCGACCCGAGGCCGTACTACGGGCGCGGTACGATGGCTCGAATGGCTCCCGGCGCGGCGCCGAAGATCCAGATCCCGCGCTGGATCCAGCTGGTCGGGCTTCCCCTGCTGCTGATCCTCGCGTGGGTCGTCGCGGGCCGGGTCTTTCACGTCGTCTTCCTGTTTCTCGTTGCGCTCCTGCTCGCGCTGCTCCTCGACCCCTTTGTGAAGGCGATCGGAGCGGTCAGGTTCGGCCGGTTCCGGATCCGGCGCGGCATCTCCGTCACGCTCGTGTACCTCTGCTTCGCGGGCGCACTGATCGCGAGCATCTGGGCTCTCGCGACCGTCGTCGTCGATCAGACGAAGACGGCCGCGGATCGCTTCGACACCTACTTTACGGAGGTCGACAGACAGACCGGCCGCACCGACGCCGACCGCGACGTCGACCGCCTGCAGCGCTGGCTGAACGGGCACGGGCTGAGCTCGATCGACATCCAGGAGCGTGGTCACCGCTGGGTCAAGCAGATCCGCGAGAAGGACGTCGGCAAGTACACGAACAAGGTCGTGAACTTCGTCGAGGGGGCGGCGATCTCGATCGGGAAGCTCCTGTTCGCCGCGATCGTGATCATCGTCGCCTCGATCTACATGCTCCTCGACTTCTCGAGGCTCGCGGCGGCGATCGACCGGCGCTTCCCGCCCCACCCGGGGTCGCAGCCGCTGCTCGTGCGGATGGAGCAGGCAGTCGCCGGCTACGTGAAGGGGCAGGTGCTGATCTCGCTGATCATCGGGGCGAGCGCAGGGCTCGGGATGTGGATCCTGGGCGCGCTCGGCTGGGTGCCGGGAGCGGACAAGTACGCCCTGCTCTTCGGCGCGTGGGTCGCGGTGACGGAGCTGATCCCGTACCTTGGCCCGTGGCTCGGCGCCGTCCCCGCGGGGATCTACGCGGTCGTCGTGCACCCGATCTCGCTGCTCTGGGTGACGATCCTCTTCCTGATCATCCACCAGGTCGAGGGGCACATCGTCGTGCCGAACGTGATGGGTAGTGCCTTACGTCTGCACCCGCTCCTCGTCATCTTCGGACTGCTCGCGGGCGGGGAGATCTACGGCCTGGCGGGCATCCTCGTCGCGCTGCCGCTGCTGGCCGCGGCGCGCGCCGTCTACGAGTTCTTCTCGGAGCGGGTCCAGCTCGAGCCGTGGACGGGCGCGGCTGGGCCGGTGCCGGTCGAGGTGGAGATGGAGCCACCACCAGCGGTCGTGCCCGTGCCGGAGCCCGAAGCCGAGACTGAGGCTGCAAACATCGCCGGCAAAGCCGGCGACGCGCGGCCGGGAAACCGGGACGCCTTCGGCGACCCTGGCCTCGAGAAGTCGCCGCGTCGGATACGCCGCTCGTCGACGTGAGCCTCCTTTCGGCGCGCGGGGTCTCCCGCCGCTTCGGCAACCACGTCGCGCTCCACCCGACCGACCTCGACGTCACGGCCGGCCAGGTGCTGGCGCTCGTGGGCCCAAACGGCGCCGGCAAGTCGACGCTGCTGGGGATCCTGGCCGGCGCCTTGCCGCCGACCTCCGGAACGGTCGAGCGCGGCGACGGCGTCCTGGTCGGGTGGATGCCGCAGCGCTCGGCGCACTACGGACGCCTGTCGGCGCGGGAGAACCTCGAGCTCTTCGCGCGGCTCGCGGGCGCGGCCGGAGCGGAGGCGCTCCTCGCCCGCTTCGAGCTTCCGGACGACGGTCGCCCGGCGTCGGCGCTCTCGGTCGGGAACCGGCAGCGGCTCGACCTGGCGATCTCGCTCCTCGGCGATCCCGAGGTGCTCCTGCTCGACGAGCCGACAGCCGCGCTCGATCCGCGCCAGCGGCGGCGGCTGTGGGAAACGGCCGCCGCCGTGCGTTCGGCCGCTGGCGCCGTCGCCCTCGTCACGCAGAACGTCGAGGACCTCGAGCACATCGCCGACCGCGTCGCGCTCCTCCTCGACGGGCGCATCGTCTTCGACGGGTCGGTTCCGGAGTACCTCCGCTCCGAAGCCGCCGGCGCGCTCGCATGAAGGTCGCGCTCCTGCTGCGGAAGGACCTGCTCGTACTGCGCCGCTCGCCTGTCCTGCTCGGCGTGCTCGTCGCCTACCCGCTCGTGATCGCGCTCCTGATCGGCCTGACGGCGGCATACGCGAACGCCAAGCCGCGCGTCGCGCTGGTCGACCTCGCGGGCATTCCGCACCGCCTCACCGTCGCCGGGCAGACGTTCGACGTCGACGGCCTGATCGACGAGGTGGCGAAGAACGTCGAGCTGGTGCGGATGAGCGAGGGCGACGCGACCCAGCAGCTCCAGTCCGGGCGCGTGGCGGCGGTGATCACCGTTCCACGTGGGTTCGTCGACGCGCTGGAAGGCCTCGTCTCGAGCCCGCACCTGACCCTTGCGACGGGGACGGGAGGGATCACGCCGCGCGTTCGCCAGCAGATGCAGGCGCTCGTCTACAACCTCAACCGCAACCTCCAGAAGGCCTTTATCGCCGCCGACATCCGGTACGTGCAGCTGCTCCAGCACGGCGGCCGCGGGCGCGTCCTGGGGCACGACTTCTCGATCATCGGCCTCGACGGCGCCGAACGGTTACTCCGGAAGCTGCCGCGCTCGCCCGAGGTGGCGAAGATCGAGGACTTCGTGCACGACGCGCGCCTGGCGCTGGCGCTGACCGACAACGCGATCCGCGCGACCGCAGCGCCGATCGTCCTCGACGAGGAGACGGGGCGCGGGCGGACGTCCGCGCTGTCCGCGCAGGTGCAGGCCTACGGGCTCGCGATCACGATCAGCTTCCTCGGGCTCCTGCTCGCCGCAGGTGCGCTCGCCGCCGAGCGCGACGAGAACGCGATCGGCCGCCTGGTCCGCGGCCTCGTCGGCCTCGGGCAGCTCGTTGCGGGCAAGGTTGCCCTCGCCGTGGTGATCGCGCTCGGTGTCGGCCTGGCGATCCTCGTCGGGTTCGGGATCGCCGTCGAGGCGGGCAATGTGGCCGGGGGCGAGCCGTGGCAGCGACTGCCGCTCGTGCTCGTCGGGGTCGTGCTCGCCGGAGCGTGCGTGGGCGCGGTCGGCGCGCTCGTCGGCGGGCTCACCCGCGAGCCGCGGACCGCCTCGCTCGTCGGAATCCTCGTCGTGCTGCCGGTCGTGTTCCTCGGCCTCGTTCCGCGCGAGATCGTGCCGGTCGCCGGCTGGATCAGCGATGCATTTCCGTTCGTCCACGCGGTGCGCTTCTTCGCGTCGTCGCTCTACGACGCGTCGCCGTGGAGCGTGCTGGGGCGAGAGGCGGGCTGGCTCGTCGGGCTCGGGCTCGCGGCGTTCGCGCTCGCCCGGTTGGCGGCGCGGCGGCTCGTGGCGTAACCGGCGGCCTCGGCGGGCAGAGGCAATGCATGGCGACCGCGACTCGAGGACGAGCGGCGGCGAGGCGTAGCCGGGGGATCGTCCGGCCGATCGCCGCCAGCTTCGCCCGTCACAACCTGCTCACGTATGCGGCCGCGATCGCGTTTCAGGCGCTGATCGCCCTCGTCCCGCTGACGCTGCTTGCCCTCGGGCTCCTCGGCGCCACCGGCAACCGGTCGACCTGGAGCGAACGCGTCGCACCTGCGATCCGGCCGCACGTGACCGCGCCCGTATACAGGGCGGTCGACTACACGGTCCGCCGGATCGTCGATCACGGCACCGCCGGGCTGATCGCCTTCTCGGCGCTCCTGTCGCTCTGGTACCTGACTGCGGCGATGCGCGCCGTGATCGAGGCGTTGAACCAGATCCACGACGTGGAGGACAAGCGTTCCTGGTGGCGCAGGCTGGCAGTGGCTCTCGGGCTGGCCGCGGCGAGCGGGATCGGGCTGTTCGGCTCGGCGCTGCTCCTGCTCGGGGCGCCGGCGAGCCCACTCCTGGGCGTCCTCCGCTGGGTGGTCGCGATCGCGCTGATCGGCCTCGTGATCGCGCTGGTCGTCCGTTTCGCGCCCGCGCAGCGGCCGCAGACGACCTGGGCGAGCGTCGGCGCGGTGCTCGTCGTGTCGTCCTGGGTTGTCGCGTCCGTGCTGTTCAAGCTGTGGGTGACGCACGTGGCGGACTTCAAGACGCCGATCGGCAGCCTGACCGCCCTGCTCGCGCTGACCAGCTACCTGTTCGTCTCCTCGACGGTGTTTCTCGTCGGCGTCCAGCTCGACGAGTTGCTCCGCAAGAGCCATCCCGCGGCGGGCGGCATCGTCGCGCACGCGAAGCATCTGCTCGGACGCTGAGCGCGTCGGGGCGCATGATGGTATGCTGTAGCCATCATGATGTCACGTGTGCAAATCGCGTTGCGACCGGAATACCACCGACGGGCTCTGGAACGTGCACGGAGTCTCGGCATTTCCTTCGCTGAGTACGTCAGACGCTTGATCGAGGCCGACTTGCGCGGGCCTCAAGCGAAGAGTGACCCGTCGGTTTTCTTCGATCTCGGCGGAAGTGGCTCCTCAGACATCGCCCGCTTCAAGGATCAGTACGTGGGTGAGGCCGTCGATGCCGGCCGGGCGAGGCGCTGACGATTTTCGTCGACACCTCGATGTTCTACGCGTCCGTCGACCGCGACGACCGCAGCAACGCCCGAGCCAAAGCTGTTCTCGGTGCCGGTGAGGACCTACTGACGAGCGACCACATCCTCGTCGAGACTTGGCTGCTCCTGCGCACGCGGCTCAATCGCGCCGTCGCGGAGCGTTTCTGGGACGGCGTGCGCGCGGGAGGCGCGACGGTGGAGCCCGTGACGATCGCGGATCTCGAGCAGGCGTGGGCAATCGGGGATGCCTTCCCGGATCAGGACTTCTCGATTGTGGACCGGACTTCTTTTGCCCTCATGCAGCGGCTCGGCGTACTGCGTGCCGCCGCGCTCGATGACGATTTCGCGATTTTCCGCTTCGGGCGCGACCGCAGCCGAGCGTTCGAGGTCATCCGCTGACGAAGACGTACGCTTCCACGGGATGAGCACGTTCCCCGTGACGCGGCTTCGCCGCCTCCGCCGGACGGGGGCGCTGCGCTCGCTCGTCCGCGAGACGAGGCTCGACCTCGAGGACTTCGTCATGCCGCTCTTCGTCGGGCCGGAGACGGAGCCGAACGAGGCGCTGCCGGCGATGGGGCGTTTCGACCTGGACGCCCTCGGCGACGAGGTCGAGCGCCTCGACCGCGCAGGAGTCCGCGGGATCCTCCTCTTCGGCATTCCGGACGAGAAGGACGAGGAGGGCTCGGGCGCGTGGGACGACGACGGAGTGATCCAGCGGGCGCTGCGGGCGCTGCGGCCGCGGTTCCCGGAGCTCGTCCTCCTCACCGACGTCTGCCTCTGCGAGTACACCTCGCACGGCCACTGCGGCGTGGTCGCGGGCGGCGAGGTCGACAACGACGCGACGCTCGAGTTGCTCGGCCGCACGGCGGTCAGTCACGTCGAGGCGGGTGCCGACGCCGTCTGCCCGAGCGACATGATGGACGGCCGCGTCGCCGCGATCCGCGAGGCGTTGCCGGAGACGCCGGTCGTCGCGTACTCGGCGAAGTACGCCTCGTCCTTCTACGGCCCCTTCCGCGAGGCGGCCGACTCGACGCCCTCCTTCGGCGACCGGCGGAGCTACCAGATGGACCCCGCGAACTTCCGCGAAGCTCTGCGGGAGTGCGAGCTCGACATCGCCGAGGGCGCCGACGTGATCATGGTCAAGCCCGCGCTGCCGTACCTGGACGTGATCCGCGCCGCGCGCGAGCGCTTTGACCTGCCGCTGGCGGCGTACAACGTCTCCGGCGAGTACGCGATGGTGAAGGCAGCAGCGGCGCGAGGCTGGCTCGACGAGCGGCAGGCTGCGCTCGAGTCGCTGACCGCGATCAAGCGCGCCGGCGCCGACCTCGTCGTGTCGTACTGGACGAAGGATCTCGCGGCATGGCTGTGAGGGCTCGCTCGGCGCTCTGGGAGCGCGCGCGCGAGCTCATCCCGGGCGGCGTCAACTCCCCGGTGCGCGCCATGCGGGCGGTCGGGCTCGACGAGCCCGTCTTCGTCCGGCGCGGCGCAGGCGCGGAGATCGAGGACGTCGAGGGCAACCGCTACGTCGACTGGGTGATGTCCTGGGGGCCGCTTCTCTTCGGGCACGCGGACCGCGAGACGCTCCAGGCCGTCGCGGCCGCCGCCGAGCGCGGCACCTCGTTCGGCGCCCCGACCGAGGCGGAGGTGGAGCTCGCCGCGGAGATCGTCGACGCCGTGCCGTCGATCGAGCAGGTGCGGCTCGTCTCCTCCGGGACCGAGGCGGCGATGTCCGCGATCCGCCTTGCGCGCGGGGCGACGCGGCGCGACCGCGTCCTGAAGTTCGCGGGCTGCTACCACGGCCACGCGGACGCTCTGCTCGCGAGCGCCGGCTCGGGTCTCGCGACGCTCGGTATCCCCGGCTCGCCCGGCGTGCCCTCGGGCGCCGCGGCGGACACGATCCTGTGCCCGTACAACGACACCGACGCGGCCGCGGAGGCGGTCGCCCGCTGGGGCGAGGGTCTCGCCTGCGTCATCGTCGAGCCGGTTGCGGGGAACATGGGTGTCGTCCCGCCGGCCCCCGGGTTCCTCGAGGCGTTGCGCGCGCTCTGCGACGCCGCGGGTGCGCTGCTCGTGTTCGACGAGGTGATCACCGGTTTTCGCGTCGCGCGGGGCGGCGCGCAGGAGCGTCTCGGAGTCATGCCCGACCTGACGATCCTCGGGAAGATCCTCGGCGGCGGGCTGCCGCTCGCGGCGTTCGGCGGACGCTGCGACGTGATGGAGCGTCTCGCGCCCTCGGGCGACGTCTACCAGGCCGGGACGCTGTCGGGAAACCCGCTCGCGACCGCGGCCGGTCTCTCGGTCCTGCACCGGCTCCGCGACCCGGGCGTGTACGAGCGGCTCGAGCGGGTGGGGGCGAGGCTCGAGGACGGCCTCGCCCCGTACGGTCGCGTGCAGCGTGTGGGCGCGATGCTGACGCTGTTCATGGGCGACGAGCCGGTGCGGAATCTCGCCGACGCGCAACGTTCGGACACGGAGCGGTACGGCGAGCTCTTCCGTCACCTGCTCGCGCTCGGCGTCTACGTGGCGCCGTCCCAGTTCGAGGCGCTGTTCGTGTCGACGGCGCACGGCGACTTGGAGATCGACAAGACGGTGGAGGCGGTTGCAGACTTCTTCGCTTGATCTCTGGGACGTGATCGCCGAGGAGGCGAGCGCCGAGAGCCCGCTCTGGGCCGAGGCCTTGCGCCCGGACGCGGAGCGCGATCGGCGGCCGGTGTTCTCGGCGCTGCTCGCCGACTCACGCTATGCGGTCGGCGTCGAGACGATCTACGAGGGCTACCTCCTCCACTACGGGAGGCCGCGTCTCTTTGCGCCGGCCGACGCGCACACGGCGCTGCTCCTCGGCGACTACCTGTACGCGCACGGCCTCGTCCGGATCGCCGCCGCCGAGAGCGTCGAGGCGGTTGCCGACCTCGCCGGCTTGATCTCGATCTGCGCCCAGCTCCGGGCCGAGGGGCTGGACGGAGACGGCGAGGCCTGGGCCGCAACCGCCGCGCTCCTCGGCGAGCGGCCTCTCGTCACGAGCCGTAACGCCCGCGAGGTTGCGGACGCCGAGGCAGTCCAACGGGCGCTCGCGATCCACCGCGAGCACGTCGGTTAGACTCGCGTCGTGCTCTCTCTCCTGGCCGATGCGGCGACCGAGGGCCGCAACGTCATCACCGGGATGCTGATCGTCGGACTCGTCTTCCTGGGCGTGATCGCGCTCGGCACGCTGTCCCGGAAGATCCGCAAGCACTAGCCGCTCCGGACACTTTCGCCGCACCCGCCGTCTCGCTATAACGGCTGCGTGGGCACGTTCCACGTCCGCGTCGAGGTCGCCGGGCCGGCTCGTGAGCGCTTCGTGCCGGTGGACCTCCTCGTCGACACGGGTTCGACCTACACCGTTCTGCCGCGGGCGCTGCTCCACGACCTCGGTGTCGAGGTCGAATCGCGTGCGCGCTTTGTCCTCGCGAACGGGAGCAACCTCGAGCTCGACCGTGGGCGCGCGTGGGTCCGCTTCGAAGGCCGCGAGCAGTACACACTCGTCGTCTTCGGTGACGACGCTCTGCTCGGCGCGGTGACGCTCGAAGAGTTCCTGCTCGCCCCCGATCCGGTCGAGGGCCGGCTCGTCCCGGTTCCGGCGTTGCTGAAGCGCGCCGCAGCCTGAGCTACTCGACGACGCCCTCGCCCATCTCCTCCGGGCCGCCGAGCTCGGTCGGCGCCGGCGCGGTGTAGACGCCGCCGGGGACGCCCCCGATCACCAGCATCCGCATCCCCCCGGGCCCCGGCTCGACGTGGCGCGGCACGGACGGCCCCACCCGGATCCACGTGTCCTTGTCCATCCTCACGGTCTCGCCGTTCAGTGTCATCTCGCCCTCGCCGTCGAGGACGATGTAGACCTCTTCCTGCCCGTCGTGGTCGTGGGTGTGCTTCGGGTACATCTCCGCAGGAAACGCGGGCGGCTCGACATGGCGCGCCGCGGCGCACCGGTCATCTGGGCGGCGGCGGACAGTCAGATGTACTCCGAGCCGAAGCGGCTCGCCGATCTCGGTTACCTCAAGACCGGCAAGGAGCCGGGCAAGACCCGGAGTCGCACCGTGTAACGCTGACGGCCAAGGGGAGGCGCGCGCTGGAGCGTTGGCTGAGGACACCCGCGCCGCTGCCGCGGGTGCAGCACGAGGCCGCGATTCGACTGCTGGCGGCGGACCTGGTTCCGGACTCCGTGACGCGCGACGCGTTGCTGCCGCTGCGCGCCGAGCTCGACCGGCTCGACTCGCTGATGGACGAGAGCGAGGAGCGCGCCCATTCGCTCCCGCACCGCGAGCGCTACCTCGTGCTTCAAATCTCGCTGATCCGGCGCGTGATCCAGGCGCACCGGGACTGGCTCGACGAGGTCGAGCGCACCTTGAGCTGACTGCGGGAAGTTCAGAAGAGAGCCTTCCCCTCGCCATTCCGGGCACTGTCGGAGCGCTCGCTCGACCGGTATAAGAGCTGCATGGGGACGTTCGAGGTCACCGTCGAGGTTGCCGGGCCGTCGCGGGATCGGTTCGTCCGCCTGGACGCGCTCGTCGACACGGGATCGACCTACACCGTCCTTCCGGCGTCGCTTCTTCACGAGCTCGGCGTCGAGATCCTGGATACCGCACGGTTCGTGCTCGCCGACGGAACGGAGGTCGAGCGCGACGTCGGCCGCGTGTGGGTCCGGTTCGAAGGCCGCGAGCGGTACGTCCTCGTGGTGTTCGGCGAGCATCCGCTGCTCGGGGCGGTCACCCTGGAGGAGTTCCTGCTCGCCGCGGATCCGGTCGCCGGGCGTCTCGTTCCCGTCCCCGGACTGATGATGCGCCTCGCCGCCTGAAGTCGCGCTCGTAGACTCACCGGCGATGGCGAGCCCTCGCGACCTTCGCGACTGGATCGCGCTGCTCGAGCGCGAAGGCGAGCTCGTGCGGGTCTCGGTCGAGGTCGATCCGCACCTCGAGATCACGGAGATCGTCGACCGCGCCGTCAAGACGGGAGGACCGGCGCTCCTCTTCGAGCACCCAAAAGGTTCTGAGCGTCCGCTCCTGATCAACCAGTTCGGGACGGAGGCGCGGATGTGCCTCGCGTTCGGCGTCGCCAGCTTGGACGACGTCGGGCAGAAGCTCGCCGACGTCCTGGAGATGCAGCCGCCGGAGGGGTTCCGCGAGAAGGTCGGCGGCCTGCTCAAGCTCAAGTCGATCGCGGACTCGCGGCCGAAGGAGGTCCGCTCGGGGTCGTGCCAGGAGGTCGTGCTCACCGGCGAGCAGGTCGACCTCGACCTGCTCCCGATCCAGACCTGCTGGCCCGGGGACGCCGGGCCGTTCATCACGCTCCCCGCGGTGATCACCAAGGACCCGCGTACCGGCACCCGCAACGTCGGCATGTACCGGATGCAGCAGATCGACCGGCGCTCCACCTTCATGCACTGGCAGATCCACAAGGACGGCCGCATGGACTACCTCGCCGCGGACGGGCGGCTCGAGGTCGCGGTCGCGCTCGGGCTGGATCCCGTCACGACCTACAGCGCCTCCGCGCCGCTCCCGAAGCACGTCGACGAGCTGATGGTCGCGGGCTTCCTCCGCGGGGAGGCGGTCGAGCTCGTCAAGGCCAAGACGGTCGACCTCGAGGTGCCCGCGAACGCGGAGATCGTGCTCGAGGGCTACGTCGAGTCGGGCGACGAGGGCATGGAGGGACCGTTCGGCGACCACACCGGCTACTACACGGCGCCCGAGCCCTTCCCGGTCTTCCACCTCACCGCGATGACGATGCGGCGGGACGCGATCTATCCGTCGATCGTCGTCGGGAAGCCGCCTGCCGAGGACGCGTGGCTCGGGAAGGCGACCGAGCGGATCTTCCTGCCGGCGATCCGCATGTCCGTCCCCGAGATCGTCGACTACGACCTGCCCGTCGCCGGGGCGTTCCACAACTGTGCGATCGTCGCGATCCGCAAGACGTTCCCGGGCCAGGCGCAGAAGATCATGCACGCGGTCTGGGGCCTCGGCCTCCTCAGCCTGACGAAGTGCGTCGTCGTCGTCGACGAGTTCGTGAACGTCCACGACTACGAGGAGGTCTTCTTCCGCGTGACCGCAAACGTCGACCCGAAGCGGGACATCCTCCTCTCCGAGGGGCCGGTCGACCACCTCGACCACGCTCCGGAGCGGCAGTTCGTCGGCGGCAAGATCGGGATCGACGCCACGCACAAGCTGCCCGAGGAGGGAGCGCGCGAGTGGCCGCCAGAGATCGAGATGAAGGACGAGATCAAGGCGCTCGTCGACACCCGCTGGGAGGAATACGGACTCGAAGCGCCCCCAGAGGCAATCCGTCATAGTTCGGCGGCGTTGCGGCAAGTGTTACGTCGTTGACACGCCGCACAAGCGACCGTTTGAATCACGCTCGAATCGACAAGGCGTGGCCCTGTCCATTCGAGTGAAGCGAGAAGGAGGCGTCACGAGTGGAGCCCGGACGGGGCGACGATAGGCCTCACCTTCCGCCCCCGACCCTCTGGCCGGTCGGTTTCGCCGTCGGGATCGCGTGCGTCCTCGTCGGGCTGATCGTCAGCTGGCCGGCGGTCGCGGTCGGCGGTGCGATCGCGCTCGTCTTCGGGTACCTCTGGGTGCGCGACCTCA
>DATENZ010000150.1:0-22992 GCA_035274625.1 Gaiellaceae bacterium | reverse complement strand
CGAATCGCGTGCGAGCGTCGGCGAACGCATCCGCGGCGCGCGTCCGGTGGCCGGCGCGGAGCAGCGCGCGACCGAGTGCGAGCACGGCCCGCGCCGCCTCCGGACGGAACTCGAGCCGGTCGAAGCTCGCCACGGCGCGCTCGAGCTGCACAGTCGCGGCGTCTGCGTCCCCTCCCGCTGCGAGGACGACGCCCCGGCATCGCTCGACGACGGCGTCCAGCACCGGGTTCGCGACCTCTTCCGCCTGGCGCTCGAGGCGTCCCAGCAGGACCTCGGCCGCGTCTAGGTCGCCGGCACCGACGAATGCTTCAATCGCGTCGGGACTCGCCGGCACGAGGACCGCGTTGAGGAGACCCATCTCTTCGACCAGCCGCGTGGCCTCTGCGAGCTCCCGGACGGCCGTCGGAACCGCCCCCTCCGACAACGCCAGCAGGCCCAGCAGGGCCCGCGCCCGTGCCACAGTCGGCCGCGAGCCGCGGCGGTCCGCCCACTCGATCATCTGAGCCGTGGCCGCGCGTGCGTCCGCCGATCGGCCACGCCACGCAGCGATCAAGGCCGACGGAAAGAGGGCCCAGATGCCGACGTGCCGATCCTCGGTGTCGCGCGCCGCCTCGGTCGCTTCACGAGCGAGCTCTTCGGCTGCGGTCAGGTTGCCCGTGTAGCACTCCAGGCAGGCGAGGTCGTACAGCGCAAACGGCCTCGACCGCTCGTCCCCCGACCGCACGACCTCGTCGTAGACGGCGTTGTACAGCGCGCGCGCGCCGGCCAGGTCGCCGGCAAGGCGAAGCTGCTTCGCCAGGTGCACGCGCGGGCTTCCCCACAGGAACGGACCGCTACCGATCTCCTCCTCGATGGCGACCGCCCGTTCGTTGAGGTCGCGCCGGGGCCTGCCGGCAAGGTTGAGGAGGTCGCCGACGGCGATCAAGGCGGACAGCTCGAGGCTCCCGTCGCCGTGCCGTTCGGCGATCGCCAGGGCCTCGCGCGCATTCTCGAGGCCGCCGTCGATGTCGCCTCGCAAGGAACCCTGCAGGAAGCCGAGCTCGTCGAGCACGCGGCCGCGCGCGAGCTCGTCCTCGCCGGCCTCCTCGACGGCCTGGGTGAGCAGCGCCTCGACCCGCTCGAAGTCCTCGCCCTGCAGCTCGGCGCGTCGAACGAGCACGTCGACCCGCCCGGGGCCCGGCGGAAGCTCCTCGATCAACCGGTCGGCGAGCTCGAGCGCGCGGCCGACCTCGCCGGCGGCGGCGAGATGACCGATCTCGGCCAGTGCACGCCTGTGGGCGGCGTCGGCGTCGTCTGGGGGCGTCAGCCTCAGGCTGTGGC
Source organism: Gaiellaceae bacterium (assembly GCA_035274625.1). GTDB lineage: Bacteria > Actinomycetota > Thermoleophilia > Gaiellales > Gaiellaceae > DATBLE01. Next base: position 21,672 of record DATENZ010000150.1, on the reverse strand, counting down.
GGACGAACTCGGCGGCGAGGTCGCGTGCTCCTCGTGCGCCGGCTCGCGCCGCAGCCTCCTCGAGCAGAGTCCCCACTTCCGCATCGACCTGGTCGGTGGACAGCGCGAGGTGCCGCGCGCGTACGTCCGCGTCGGCCGTGCGCTCCGCCAGAACGGCGTGCAGTGACCGGCGCGCCAGGGGGCGCATCCGGCTGTAGACCGCGGAGCCGAGCAGTGGGTGTGCGAAGCGCACGGTCAAGTCGTCTTCGACCACGAGCAGCGCCTCACGCTCGGCTGCCTCGAGGAGCGCGTCGATGTTCGCGTCGGGTGCGACGACCCGAAGCTCCCTGACAGGCGTCGGACCGAGTGCGGCGACCGCCTCGAGGAGCGGGTCGAGCTCGTCTGGCGCCCGCCTCAAGCGCTCCGCAATCGCCGCCTGGAGCGAATCCGGGAGCGGGAGCCCATCCCACAAACGAAATCCACGCTCGTCTCGGGCGAGACCGTGAGCAAGCTCGATCGCGTACAGCGGATTTCCGCCCGACACCGCGTGAATGTGGCGCAGCGCCGGCCGCGAGATCGCGGTCACGACCTGGTCGAGGACGCCTCGCAGGGCCCCGAGGCTGAGTGGGCCGAGCTCGAGAGTCTCGTGGCGGCCGGGCGCCTGTGTCTCGGTCAGCCCGAGCGGATCGACGGCGTCCGGGTCGAGGCGAACGGCGGCGAGCACGCCGACGGGCTCCTTCTCCAGGCGGCGCAACGAGTAGCGAAGTGCCCGCGCCGAGGCCGAGTCGAGCCACTGCACGTCATCGATCGCGATCACTGTCGGCGCCTGCGTCGCCAGACCTCGAATCGCCTCGAGGACGGCACGACCGCGCTGCAGGGGATGGGCGTCCGACCCGGGCGCGGCGACGGCTTCGTCGACGTGCTCGAAGAGATCGACGAGACCCACGAGCGCCAGGGGCATCTCCTCCTGGGACGGCCGCGTCAGCAAGGTCGTGAAACCGGCTTCGCGGCAGCGCTCGACGGCGTGCCTCCACAGCGCCGACTTCCCGATGCCTGCCGCCCCCTTGATCAGGAGGGTGCGCGTCTCCTTGGCGACCGCCTCCGCAAAGGCGTCGATCCGAGCTCTCTCGGCTTCGCGTCCGACGAACTCGGGGGAGCTGCGGGTCGCGAGGCCGCCGCTGTCCGTCGACGAACTCTCCCGCGGCCGAAGCGGATGGGAGTCGCCTGCCACTTTCCCTACGAGTGTAGGCCGTCGAAACAGCCGTGACGAGGCCGCGCCTTCGGCGGAGCTCAGGAGGTACGCGCTGCGAGCCCGGCGACGATCTTTTCGAGCACGGAGGTGTCCGCCGCGATCACGTCGAGCCGCCCTTGGGCACGCTCGGCCGCCTGATCGGCCAGCGCGCGGGCCGCCTCCGGGCCGTGAGTCACCACGTAGCCGTCGGCGTCCAGGATGTCGTCGACGATCTGGAAGAGGAGGCCGAGCTCGCCGCCGAACGCGCGCCAGGACGCCTGCTGCGCCTCGGGGACCTCCGCCGCCCAGAGCGGCAGCGACACGGAGACGTAGAAGAGCCGACCCGTCTTCAGACGGTGCACGGTCTCGAGGTCCGCATCCGGAGCCATCGTGTCCAGGTACTGGCCGCCGATCATCCCGAGCGTCGCCTCGGCCAGCTCGCGCGCCACGTGCGCAGTCGGGTACGACGCCGCCAGCCGGAACGCCTCGGCGAGCAGCGCATCCCCGGCGAGCACTGCGTTTCCCTCGCCGTAGGCCGCCCAGACGCTCGGCTTGCCACGCCGCTCGCGGTCGTTGTCGAGCGCGGGCAGGTCGTCGTGGGCGAGCGAGAAGTTGTGCACGAGCTCGACGGCGAGCGCGGCCGGCATGACCCGCTCGGGCTCGGCGCCGAGCGCCTCGCCCACCGCGAGCGAGATCACGGGCCGGATCCGCTTGCCGCCCATCTCGACGAGCGCATACCGGGCCGACTCGGCCTGACCGTTCAGCTCCGGCCAGAGCTCGAAACCGTCGAGCGCCTCCTCGACGAGGCCCTTCAGCTCCTCAGGCGTGCGCATCGGCCTGCCGCTTCGCCTGGTCGATCGAGTCGATCAGCTCCTTCGCTGCGGCGTCGAACTCGGCGAGGAGGCCGACCGCCTCCTCGAGCGACGTGCAGTCCTCGAGCTTCTGCCGGAGCTGCTCGAGACGATCGACCTGCTCCTGGAGAGTCATCGCTCCTCGGCGAGCCGGCCGAGAATGCCGTTCACGAGCCGCGCCGCATCGTCGGATGCGTACCGCTTCGCGAGCCGCACTGCCTCGTCGATCGCCACCTCGAGCGGGACCGTACCTTCCTGGAGCTCGTGGACGCCAATGCGAAGGATGTTCCGCTCCAGCGTCCCGAGCTGCTTCGCCGGCCAGTCGCCCGAAACCGAGCTGATCCGCGCGTCGAGCGCATCGGCGTCATCGACGACCCCCTCGGCGAGCCCGAGCGCGAACTCGTCGACGTCGCCCTCGTAGTTCGTCCCCAGCGGCTGGCCGGTCAGGTCCCACTGGTAGAGCAGGAACAGCGCGGTCCGGCGGGCGGCCCGCCGCGAGAGCGTCATGCGGGATGCTCGTCGACGAAGGAGGTCGTGTACTCGCCGCTCCGGAACTCGTCGCTCCGGAGAACGCCGATCGCGAAGTCACGGGTGGTCGCGATCCCGTCGATCTCGAGCTCGCCGAGAGCGCGCAACGCGCGTGCGATCGCCCGCGGTCGGTCCTCGTCCCAAACGACGAGCTTCGCGATCAGGGAGTCGTAGAACGGCGGGATCACCGCGCCGGCTTGGACGTGCGTGTCCAGACGGACGCCGGGGCCGGCGGGCGCGCGCAGGCGCTCGATGCGGCCGGGCGAGGGTGTGAAGCCGTGCGCCGGATCCTCCGCGTTGATCCTGATCTCGATCGCGTGGCCGTCGCGGTCTGCACGGCCGGTGCGCTCGAGCGGCTCCCCGGCGGCGATTCGCAGCTGCTCGCGGACGATGTCGATTCGCGTGACGAGCTCCGTGACCGGGTGCTCGACCTGGAGGCGCGCGTTCAGCTCGATGAAGTAGAACGCGCCGTCCGGGCTCCTCGCAGGCAGCAGGAACTCGAGCGTGCCGGCGTTCGTGTAGCCGGTCTCGCGGCACGCGCGCTCGGCCGCTTCCTCCATCGCCTCGCGCGTCTCGGGGGTCAGCGCCGGCGAGGGCGACTCCTCGATCAGCTTCTGGTGCCGGCGCTGGATCGAGCACTCGCGTTCGCCGAGCGTGAGCACGCCGCCGTGGCCGTCCGCGAGCACCTGGATCTCAACGTGGCGCGCCGGCACGAGCGCCTTCTCGACGTAGAGACTCCCGTTCCCGAACGCGGCGTCCGCCTCGGCCGACGCGGTCGCGAAGGCGCTCTCGAGCTCCGCCTCGCTCTCGACGAGGCGCATCCCGCGACCGCCGCCGCCGGCGGCCGCCTTGAGCAGGATCGGGAAGCCGATTCCGGGGGCCAGCTCGCGTGCCTGCGCGAGCGTCGTCGCCTGTTCGGTGCCGGGCACGAGCGGCACGCCCGCCCCGCGCATCGCCGCCTTCGCCTGCACCTTGTCGCCCATCCGCGCCATCACCTCGGCGGTCGGGCCGATGAAGACGAGGTCGTTGTCGGTGCAGGCGGCGACGAACGCAGGGTTCTCCGCGAGGAACCCGTAGCCGGGGTGCACGGCGTCGCAGCCGGTGGTCGTCGCCGCGGCGACGACCGACGGGATGTTCAGATAGCTCGCGGAGGGGGACGGAGGGCCGATGCAGAGCGCGCGGTCGGCGAGCTGGACGTGCAGCGCGTCGCGGTCGGCGGTCGAGTAGACGGCGACCGCCTCGATCTCCAGCTCCCGAAGCGCGCGGATGACGCGGACGGCGATCTCGCCGCGGTTCGCGACCAGGACGCGCCTGAACACCGCTAAGTCGACACCGTCAGACGAGCGGTGGCCGGCCGTCGACCGGCTCGAGCTCGAACAGGAGCTGCCCGTACTCGACGGGCTGCGCGTTCTCGGCGTAGATCTCCCGCACGATCCCGTCCCGGTCCGCCTTGACCTCGTTCATCAGCTTCATCGCCTCGAGGATGCAGAGCGTCTGGCCGGCGCCGACGGGATCGCCGATGTCGACGAACGGCGGAGCGCCGGGCGAGGGTGCGCGGTAGAAGGTGCCGACCATCGGCGCCTCGATTCGGATCAGCTCGAGCGCGCTCGGTGGGGCCGCGGGCGCGGCGGCGGTCGTCAGCTCCTCTTCGGCGACCGGCAGGGCCGGCGCGGGCGCGACGACCGCCTCGCCCGTCTCCGGCGTGCGCCGGACCGTGACACGCAGGCCCGAATCCTCGATCGTCACCTCGCCGACGCCGGTCTCCTGGACGATGCGGACGATCTCGCGGATCCGCTCCGCGCGGGAGGCGTCGCCGCCGCCCTCGAGGCTGTCCTCGCGGCCGCGGCCCCTGATCGTCCGGAGGAGAGGCTCGGCGTCGTCGCCGAACAAGGCAACGAGCAGCAGCTCCTCCTCGCTCGCCGCGACTCCCTCGTAGCGCTCGCGCAGGTCGTCCAGGTCGGGCACCTCCGTCTGCGTCGGCGCGCCGTCCGAGACCAGCTCGACGGCGCGCTGGACCGACGGCGAGATCTCGGCGGGTGGCATGCCGTAGCGGCCGTCGAGCAGGTCGCGCAGCTCGTCGACGACCATCTGGTAGCGCTCGGCCGCGAGCACGTGCAGGAGCGCCTGCGACGCGAGCACCTGCCCGATCGGCGCGGCGAGCGGCGGCGAGCCCGCCTCGGCGCGGATCCGCTCGAGCTCGCCGATCACCTCGTCGAGGCGGTCGCCGGCCGCGTGGGCGCGCAGGTGGTGGTCGAGCGCCGCGACGAGACCGGCCGGCAGGCTGTGCTGTGCTGCGCGGGTGGCGATCCGCGGCGCGAGCGGCGGGACCGGCTGGTCGCTCAGGTGCTCGTCGACGAGATCCGAGGCGCGCCACAGCGCCGCGACGTCGACGCCCGTTCCGAAGCCGAGACCGTGCAGGGCATCGGCGACCGCCTCGCCCGATGCCCGGTGGAGGACGAGGGCGACCGGGTAGGTCGCGCCGGCGATCAGGTCGGCACCGGCGCGGGCGGCCTCGATCGCCGCTGCGAGCGCGGTCCCGCCGGCTCCCTGGCAGTAGAGGCCGACCGGCAGTCCCGCGGCGTCGCGGAGAGCCTCGACGAGCTCGCGTACGCGGTGCGCCTCCAGTGCGCCCGAAGGATCGTGGAGCAGAACACGCGCGGCGCCGAGCTCAGGGAGGCGGCGCGCCTGCTCGACGAGCGCTTGCGTCTCACCGGAGGGCCCGGGGCTGTAGACGAGGCCGGCGTCGAACTCGCGCTCGGCGGCGGTGATCGCCTCGCTGGCCTCCCGGAGGTTCGAGACGTCGTTCAGCGGGTCGTGCAGGCGGAAGACGTCGATTCCGCTCTCGGCGGCCGAGGCGACGAACCGCCGGACGAACTCCGGCCCGACCGGGCGCGAGCCGACGAGGAACCGCCCGCGCAGTGCGAGCGCGAGCGGCGTCGTCGTCCGGGCGCGCAGCGCGCGGATGCGCTCCCAGGGGCTCTCGACGCCGCGCTTGACGGCCCACTCGAAGCAGCCGCCGCCGGAGACCTCGAGGTACGCGAAGCCGGCGGAGTCGAGGATCTCCGCGAGCCGGAGCTGCTCCGCGGTCGGCATGACGCCGGCGAGGGGCTCCTGCCCGAGCAGCCGAATGGTCGTGTCGACGAGCGCCGGCACGAGCGGGAGCCTAACGCTGTCCGCGCGCGCCCAGCGGCCGCTCGGCCTCTACGCGCGGCCGATGTAGCGCCGCTCGCGCGGGTCGACCTTGATCCGGTCGCCCACGTTCACGAACAGCGGCACCTGGACGACCGCTCCGGTCTCCAGCGTCGCCGGCTTCGTCACGTTCGAGACCGTGTCGCCGCGGATGCCGGGCTCCGTGTCCGACACCGCGAGCTCGACCGATGCCGGGAGCTGCACGCCCGACGGCTTCCCGTCCACCGTCAGGAGCTGCACCGAGCTCGACGGCTGGAGGAAGTCGAGCGCATCCTCGACCGAGCCGCGCGGGAGGTGGAGCTGCTCGTAGCTCTGCTCGTCCATGAAGACGACGTCGTCGCCGGCGTCGTAGAGGTACTGGACGCTCTTCACCTCGGTCCGCACGCGGTTGAACTTCTCCCCCGCCCGGAAGGTGCGGTCGACGACCGCGCCCGACTCGAGCGCCTTCAGCTTGGTGCGGACGAACGCGCCGCCCTTGCCCGGCTTGACGTGCTGGAACTCGACGATGCGCCACGGCTCGCCGTCGAGCTCGATGTGCATGCCGTTCTTGAACTGGTTGGTGTTGACGACCTCGGCCATCGCTCCGGCAGGCTAGCGGACGGTCACGAGCTCCTTGGTGAAGGTCGTCAGGGCCTCCGGCCCGTCCTCGTGGACGACGACGAGATCCTCGATCCGGATCCCGCCAAGCCCTGGGTGATAGATCCCCGGCTCGATCGTGCAGACGTTCCCCACGGCCAGGACGTCCTCGCTCTCCGGCCGGAGGCGCGGCAGCTCGTGCACCTCCATCCCGACGCCGTGCCCGAGGCCGTGGCCGAACAGCTCGCCGAGCCCCTCCGACGCGATCGCGTCGCGCGCGACCGCGTCGACCGCTCGCCCCGACGAACCAGCCACCGCAGCAGCCAGCGCCGCCTCCTGGGCGCGCAGGCACACCTCGTACGAGCGGGCGAGCTCGTCCGGAAGCTCGCCCGTCGCGAAGGTGCGCGTGCAGTCGGAGCAGTAGCCGCCGAGCTTCGCCGCCGCGTCGACGACGACCGTCGTCCCACGCCCGATCACCTGGGCGCCGGTGCTCGCGTGCGGCTGCGCGCCGTTCGCGCCCGCGGCGACGATCACCGGGAAGGCCGCGTCGTCCGCGCCGAGGTCGTGCATCAGCGTGGAGAACCACCACGCGAGCTCCCGCTCCGTCCGGCCCACGAACGGCTCTTCCGCAAGCCGCTCGAAGCACTCGTTCGTGATCGCGGCCGCGCGGCTGATCGCCTCGAGCTCTTCGTCGTCCTTGATCGCCCGAACGCCGTCGACGAGCTCGTACCGGGGAACGAGCTCGAGGCCCGCTCCGTCGAGCGCCGCCCACTGCCCGTACGTCATCACGTCGGCTTCGAACTCGACCCGGCCGCGGACGTGCTCCGGGATCCCGCCGTAGAGGTTCCGGGGCACCTCGACCACCTCGAGCGCGGTCGCGCGCGCCTTCTCCCGGTAGCGGAAGTCGGTGAAGAGCCGTACCCGCTCCGGCTCGACCAGCACCGCCGCGTTCGAGCTCTCGAGCCCGGTCAGATAGCGGACGTTGACCGGTTTCGTGACGAGGAACGGCGCCTCGATCAGCGCGCGTACGCGCTCGATCCGCCCCTCTGTCACCTCTGCCCCGCCAGGAACGCGAGCGCCTCGCGGTACCCGTCCGGCCCCTTGCCGAGGACGCGCTTGGCCGCGAGGTCGGCGATCACGGAGTGGCGCCGCCAGTCCTCGCGCTCCTCGATGTTGGAGAGGTGAACCTCCACGACGGGTACGCGAAAGAGCTCGACCGCGTCCCGGATCGCATAGCTGTAGTGCGTCCACGCGGCCGGGTTGAGGACGAGGCCGTCCGAGTTGTCGAGCGCTTCGTGGCACCAGTCGACGAACTGGCCCTCGTGGTTGGTCTGGCGGCAGCGGACGCGAAGGTCGAGCTCGCGCGCCCATTCGTAGATGCGCGTCTCGAGCTCGGAGATCGACAGGCCGCCGTAGACGGCCGGATCGCGCCGGCCGAGCTCGTTCAGGTTCACGCCGTTCAGCACCTCGACCTGCACGAGCCGGACCTTATCCCGCGATCAGCGCGTCGAGGGCCGAGCGCACGTCGGCCTCGGGCAGCTCCGCCTCGTGCGCGCCCTCCTCGCCGAGGAGGACGATCCGCAGGCGGCCCTTCTTGTCGCGCAGGAGCGCCTCCCACGCGCGGTCGCGGTCGACCCGGACCGGCTCCGGCGCGAGCACGTCCTCGACGGGCCGCGGGTCCCGACCGGACAGCCGGAGCGCCGCGAGCAGCCCGAGCGCGACCGCCCGGCCGTGCGGCAGGCTGTAGTCAGATGCCGCCTCGAGCGCGTGCCCGAACGTGTGGCCGAGGTTGAGCGCGCGCCGGGGCCCGCGGTCGTGCGGATCGCGCAGGCAGAGCGAGGCCTTGAACGCGGCACAGCGGCGTACGAGCTCCTGATCCGGCAGCTCCCACAGCGGCGTGCCGGCCAGGAGTCCCGTCTTGACGACCTCTGCCATCCCGTTCCGGCGCTCCGCCTCCGGCAGCGTCGCCAGGAGCGCCGGGTCGATCACGGTCCGGACCGGCCAGTGGAACGCGCCGACGAGGTTCTTCGCCTCGGGCAGGTCGACGGCGGTCTTGCCCCCGATCGCCGCGTCGACCTGGCCGACGAGGCTCGTCGGGACGGCGACCCAGCCGACGCCGCGCATGTAGGTCCCCGCCGCGAAGCCCGCGAGGTCCGTTGTCGTGCCGCCCCCGAGGGCGACGATCGTGCCCGTCCGCTCGATGCGCAGCGAGCTCCACAGCGACGCGAGCTCGTCGACGGTCTTGCCGCTCACCTCGTGCGTCGAGCCGACCCGCCCGCCGAGGGCGAGCTGAGCGGCGGCGCCGTGGATGCCCGCCACGTGCGCGTCGGCGACCAGGGCGACCGCACCCTCGCCGGGGACGTGATCGCCGAGGAGCTCGAGCACGCCGTGACCGAGGCGGATGCCCGCCGCCGCGAGCACGACGTCGTCGACATCGCGCGCGGTCGCGTCGGCAACCTCGCAGTACAGCGGCTGGCGCTCGTCGTAGAGCGCCCGGAACGCCGCCTCGTCCCGTGCAAGCGGCCGGTCGCCGCCGCCGCCGACGCGTTTCCACGCCACCCCCGGGTCGACCTCGACGTGGACGGTCAGCGCGTGCTCGCGCAGCGCCCTGCGGATCCCGGCGCTCGTCACCGCACCGCCGCCGAGCGCGACGACCGCCGGCTTCGCGCGGCACAGGGTGTCGAGCGCCGTCGCCTGCTCCAGGACTCGGAACTCGACCTCGCCGCGGCGCGCGAAGATCTCCGGGATCGACTCGCGGGCGCTCTGGGTGATCTCCCGGTCGAGATCGACGAAGTCGCGCCCGAGCCGGCGCGCGACCTCGAGCCCGAGCGTCGTCTTGCCGGCGCCCATGAAGCCGACGAGCGCGAGATGACGATCTAGCGCGGTTGCCAATCGATCCGCTCGCGGTACGAGTGGTACGCAGCGAGGAAGTCGCCGAGCGAGTCGCCGCCGAACTTCTCCCGCGCGGCACGCGCCAGCTCGAAGGCGACGACGGCCTCCGCGACGACGGCAAGCGCCTCGACCGCGGCGGTGTCGCTGCGCTCGACGAGCGCCTCCGCCGGCTGCCCCGTCTCCAGGTCGACGGACTGGAGCGGCTGCATCAAGGTCGGAAGCGGCTTCATCGCCGCCCGGACGATGACCTCCTCGCCGTTCGAGATGCCGGCCTCGATCCCGCCGGCGCGGTTCGTCTCGCGGTAGAGGCCGCGCTCGTCCCGGTGGATCTCATCGTGCGCAGCCGAGCCGCGCAGCTCCGCGAGCCCGAACCCCTCGCCGATCTCGACCCCTTTCACCGCCTGGGTTCCCATCAGCGCCGCCGCCAGCCGTGCGTCGAGGCGGTCGTCCCGAGACGCATACGAGCCGAGCCCGGGCGGTACGCCTCGACCGCGCACCTCGACGACCCCGCCGACCGTGTCGCGCTCCTTGCGAGCTTCGTCCACGCGCGCAGGCAGTGCCTCCACGTCGACGACGGTGCCCGTGATCTCGACCCCGAGCTCGCGCAGCAGTGTCTTGGCGACCGCGCCGGCGGCGACGACGACGGCGGTGTGTCTGGCACTCGCGCGCTCGAGCGCGTCGCGGACATCCGCGAGGCCGTACTTCAGCGCGCCCGCGAGGTCGGCGTGCCCGGGCCGCGGCAGCGTCACCGGCTTCGTCCCCTTCCCCTCCGGCTCGCCCTCGGGCGGCCAGGGGCTCATCCCCCACGTCCAGTTCCTGTGGTCGCGGTTCCGGACGACGAGCGCAAGCGGCGTGCCGAGCGTCCGTCCGTGCCGGAGGCCCGCGAGCACCTCGACCTCGTCGGTCTCGATCTGCTGGCGCGGGCTGCGCCCGTAGCCCTGCTGCCGGCGGCGAAGGTCCTCGTCGATCGCCGCCTTGTCGAGAACGAGTCCGGCCGGGAGGCCGGTAACGATGGCAACGAGCGCAGGCCCGTGCGACTCCCCGGCGGTGACGAGGTGCAGGGTCATGCGCGAAGCATCGCACTCGGCGCGAGCACGTCCCGGCCCACGAAGCGCGCGTCGTCACACTCGGCCTCGAGCCGAAGCAGCCGGTTCCACTTCGCCGTCCGCTCGGAGCGCGTGGTCGACCCGACCTTCAGCTGCCCGGTGCGCCAGCCGACGGCGAGGTCGGCGAGCCAGCTCTCCTCGGTGTCGCCCGAGCGGGCGGAGAGCACCGTCGCGTACCCGGCGGACCGCGCGAGCTCGACGACGCGCCGCGCATCGGAGAGCGTGCCGGCCTGGTTCGGCTTCACGATCACGGCGTTGGCGATCCCGGCTGCGACACCCTCGGCGAGACGCTCGCGTGAGGTTGCGAAGAGGTCGTCGCCGAGCAGCTGGACGTGCCCGAGCCGCTCGCTCGCCAGCCGCCAACCCTCGGCGTCGTCCTCGCCGAACGGATCCTCGACCGAGACGACCGGGAAGTCGTCGCACCACGAGCGGATCTCCGTGACGAGCTCCTCACGGTGCAGCGGCCGGTTCTCGGCCGCGAAGCGGTAGCCCGTGCCGTCGAGAAGCTGGGTGGCGGCGACGTCGACCGCGATCCCGGCTTGCTCGCGCGGGACGAGCCCGCTGCGTTCGATCGCCGCGGCGACGATCTCGACCGCTTCGCGGTTCGAGCCCAGCGGAGCCGCGAGGCCGCCCTCGTCGGCGACGAGCGCGACGGGGTGGCCGCGCGCTCGGAGGACGTCGGCGGCTGCCGCGCGAACCCGCGCCGCCCACTCGATCGCCTCGGCGAACGACGCGGCGCCGACCGGCACGACGAGCACGTCCTGCACGTCGATCGCTCGAGCGGCGTGAGCGCCGCCCGAGAGCACGTTCACCATCGGCAGCGGCAGGAGCGGCGGCCCCTCGGGCGCCAGGCAGCGCCAGAGCGGTTCGCGTCGCGCCGCCGCGGTAGCCAGTGCGCACGCAACGGACACGGCGAGGACGGCGTTCCCACCCAGCCGGCCGAGCCCGGGCGTGCCGTCGAGATCGCGCAGAAGCGCGTCGAGCGCCTCCTGGTCGCCGGCGTCGCCACCGCGGAGCACCTCGGCGATCTCGCCGTTGACGGCCGCGACAGCGACGCCGACGCCCTTCCCGCCGAAGCGGCTGTCGCCGTCGCGGAGCTCGTGCGCCTCGTGCGAACCCGTCGACGCGCCCGACGGGGCGGCGGCCTGCCCTTCGGCGCCTCCGGCCAGGGTGACCACACACGAGACGGTCGGCGTGCCGCGCGAGTCCAGCGCCTCCCAGGCCAGGACTCGCTCGATCGTCAGCTCCATGACCACAGCCCCTCCTCCGGCCGGGCGAGCATCGCGGTCGCGGCGGAGCGAGCGCGGTCGCGCGCCGGGTCGTCCAGGAACGCCGCGGGTGAGACGCCGTCCGTGCGCGCGAGCATCAGGCACGCGGTATGGGCGGTGACCGAGGGGGCGTCGCGCACGAGCCCGCCGGCGGCGGCGTAGCCGGCGCCGAAGCCGTCGGCAAGGGCGCGAAGCTCCTCCGTCAGCTCCGGCCAGCGAATCGCCGACAGCACGACGAACGAGAGAAAGAACCCGAGGTCGAAGACGGGATTCCCGACGTGCGCGACCTCCAGGTCGTAGGCCCACGCGCGGCCGTCGGCCGTGACGAGCATGTTCTTCGGCGCATAGTCGCCGTCGACGAGGCACAGCCGGACCGAGCGAAGCTCCGCGGCGAACGAGCCGACTGCCTCGGCGAGCTCCGGCCGCCGCTTCATCACCGTCTCGTGGAACGGCGCCAGCCTGAGCTCCTCGAACGCGTCGAACCGGTCGAACCGGTCCGCGAGCCCGGGCCGGTCGGCGGTGCGCGCATGCCACGTCCCGAGCGTCGTCCCCGCCCAGCGCCCGAGCTCCGGCCGCACCCGCCCCTCACCGATCTCGGCCTGCCAGTTGCGGGCCTCGAGCGGAAGGAGCTCCAGCGCGACGACGTGATCGCCGGCGTCCTGCGCGAGCACGCGCGGGACGGCACCCGGCGTCAGCTCGCCGAGCAGTTCGAGGGCGGCCGCCTCCGTCTCGGTGCGATCGAGGCTCGCCTCCCACCGGTCGGCGACGCGCAGCCGTCCGAGCGCCTGCTTCAGCACCACCGCGACGCCGTCACCTTGCACGGCGATGACCGTTGCGGAGACGCCGCCGCCGAGCTCCGTCGCGACGACGCGCGCGTCCGCCGGGTTCAGCCCGTGGCGGGCGAGCCACGCGGGAGCAGTCTCGACGCTCAGCTCGAAGCTCACAGGCCGACGGCGGCGCGCATCACCTCGAGAGGCGCAGGCGCTCCGGTCCAGATCTCGAAGGAGGCGGCACCCTGGGCGACGAGCACCTCCAGGCCGGTGACGACGCTTGCCCCGGCCGCCCGCGCCGCGCGCGCCGTCGCCGTCTCCGGGTAGGGCAGGTCGACGAGCGTCTGCCCCCGGGTCAGCTCGGCGAGCACCTCCTCGCGCTCGGACGTGGCGTTGACGACGAGGTCCGCTCCCGCCACGTCCGGAGGCCAGTCGCCTCGCCGCGAGAAGAGCCGCGCCTCCGGCAGCGCGGTCGCGAACGCCGCCGCCGACCCGCCGCCGCCGAGGATCACCGGGCGCTCGACCGGCAGCCCCGCCAGGATCGCCGTGTCCGTCGAGAGCCCTCTGATCCGGCCGTTCTCGACCACCAGCACGTTCACGGAGTCGAGGTCGGTCTCGCAGAGCGCCGCCGCCTCGCGCTTGTGCGGAATCGTCACGTTCGCGCCGGCGAACCCGAGAGCGACCAGCCCGCGCAGCGCGTCCTCGACGCGACCGTCGTCGACCGGCAGCGGCACGTAGCCCCAGTCGAGACCCCGTGCAGCGAACGCCGCGTTCTGCATCGCCGGCGACAGCGACGCGTGAACGGGGTTCCCGATCAGCCCGACCAGCCGGGTCGCGCCGCCGATCACTGGTAGCCGTGCGCCGCCTTGTACCGGTTGAACTCGTCGAAGCTGGCCGTGAAGAAGTGGTGCCGCTTGTCCGGCTTGGCGACGAAGTAGAGGTAGTTCGCCGTCGCCGGGTGCGCAGCGGCCTGGATCGACTTCAGCCCCGGGTTCGCGATGGGCGTCGGCGGGAGACCCGGGAACTTGCGCGTGTTGAAGGGCGAGTCCGAGGCCAAGTCCTGCCGCGTGATCGATTCGGTGCCCGGGATGCCGAGCCCGTAGCGCAGGGTGGCGTCGATCCCGAGCGGCATCCTGGCGCGCAGGCGGTTGTAGATGACGGCTGCGATCAGCGGCCGCTCGCTCTCGACAACGGCCTCCTTCTCGATCATCGAGGCGATGATCAGCACGTCGTAGGACGTCAGGTTCTTCGAGCGCGCGTAGGTGAGGTTCACCTTGCCCCAGCTCAGGCGGAACGCCTCGACCTGCTTGTCCACCAATCGCTGCGCCTTGTCGGTCTCGTAGATCTCGTACGTCGCGGGGAAAAGGAACCCCTCCAGGCTGCGCGGCTTGCCGTCGCCCGCGAACCGGCCGGGGAGCGGCGACGACGCGGACGCGGCCAGGTACGCGCGCGCCGAAATCGCCCGACTGCTCACGGCCGCACGCTGAGCCATCTCAGCCCGCGTAAACCCCTCCGGGAAGAGCACCTTGACCACCTTCGGCGGCGCGACGGTGGTGGTCGGCGGCGGCGCTGACGTCTTGTGCGTGCGGAGCGTCATCCAGGCGATCCAGACCGCCACGGCGGTCAGCAGCGCGAGCAGGACGAGAGCGGTCACGCGCCGCCGGTAGACCTGCTCCGGGGTCGGGCGCCGGGTCAGCTTCGGCGGCTCGACCACTCGAGATAGCTGGACAACAGGTGCGCGGCCGCGCGGGCGTCGGCGTCGCCGCCCGGGCCGGCGAGCGTCGTCGTGAAGCGCTCGTCGAAGGTCTCGACGGGGACGTCGACGGCGGCGCGGAGCCCCTGGACGAACTGCTCCGTCTCTCGCGCCTGCTCCCCGTGCGCCCCGCGCAGGGTCAGTGGGAGACCGACGACGATCCGCTCGGCCTGCTCGTCCGCGACGATCTCCCGCAGGCGTCCGAGGCCGACCTCCGTCGCCGCGCGCTCGACGACGCACAGAGGCCGCGCGACTGTGCCGGTGGGATCGGAGACGGCGACGCCCGTGCGGGCCGAACCGTAGTCCAGCGCGAGGACCTTCAAGACAGCGCGGCCGCCACGGCCTGCCGCCCGGCTTCGAGGGCTGCGCTCACCCCCGCCGGGTTGCGACCGCCCGCCTCGGCCAGTGTCGGCCGGCCGCCGCCCCCGCCGCCGATGTGCTTCCCCAGCTCGCGCACGAGCTTCGCGGCGTCGAGACCCCGCGAGACGAGTTCGTTGTCGAAGTTGACAACCAGATATGCCTGCCCGTCGTCCGTCGACGCGACGATCGCGCCGTCGGCCTTCTCCTGCTGGCGGATCCGGTCGGAGAGGTCGCGCAGCGCGCCGCCCTTCAGCGCCTTCGCCTCCACCAGCACGACGTTCCCCTCCCGGCCCTGGATGACGAACTCCGCCTGCGCAGCCTGCGCCGGCTTCTTCGCCTCCTTGCGGGCGCGCTGGAGCTCGGCGCGGAGCTCGTCCGCCTCCTGCGAGCGGCCGCGCAGGTACGCGAACCCCTCGGCGGCGGTGACCGCCTCGATCCGCCGCACGCCGGACGCCGATGAGCTCTCGGAGAGGATCACGAACGGCCCGACCTCCGCGCTCGACCGCACGTGTGTCCCCCCGCAGAGCTCCCGCGAGACGCCCTCGATCTCCACGACCCGCACCTCGTCGCCGTACTTCTCGCCGAAGAGCATCATCGCGCCGAGGTTGCGCGCGTCGTCGATCGGGACAATGTACGTCCGCACCGGGTGGTTCTCGAAGACCGCCGCGTTCACCAGCTCCTCGACCGTCGCCCGCTCCTGGCCCGACAGCGCCTGCGGGTGCGTGAAGTCGAACCGGAGCTTCTCCGGGCTGACCAGCGACCCCGCCTGGCGCACGTGCTCGCCGAGCGTCCGGCGGAGTGCCTCGTGGAGCAGGTGCGTGGCCGTGTGATTGGCCATCGTCGGGAAACGGGCGCGCCACGGCACCGTCGCCTTCACGCGGTCGCCCGTAGCGAAGCCGGTGCCCTCGAAGAGGAGTGCCTGGTCCTCGTCGAGCCGGTACGCCGCCCGCAGGACCGCCCGCGTCCCGTCCTCTTTCTCGAGCTCGCCCGCGTCGGTGACCTGGCCGCCGCCCTCGGCGTAGAACGGCGACTCGTACAGCTTCGCGAGGAAGAGGCGGTCGCCGAGCTCCTCGAGGGCGCCGACCTGCGTCCGTACCTCCGTCCTCTCCCAGCCGACGAACTCGGTCGCGAAGCCGGCGGCGCGCGCGAACTCGGCCGCCCGGTGTGTCTCCGTCTTGCCGGTCCCGGCACGCGAGATCTCCTGATGAGCCGTCATCTGCCGCTCGAACTCGTCCTCGTCGACCGTCAGCCCGCGCTCGCGGGCGAGCTCGAGCGTGATCTCGATCGGGAAGCCGTACGTCGCCTGCAGCGTGAAGGCGTCCTCGCCGCTGATCGCGCCGCGCGCGGCCGCCTCGTCGAACAGCTTCATCCCGCGCTCGAGCGTCTCGCCGAAGCGCTCCTCCTCGACGGACAGGATCCGGTGGATCTGGTCGCGGTGCTCGCCCAGCTGCGGGAAGGCGTCGCGCATCTGCTCGACCACGGTGTCGGCGAGACCGGCGAGGAACGGCGTGTGCATCCCGATCCGCAGGCCGTGCTGAACGGCGCGGCGGATGATCCGCCGCAGGACGTAGCCCCGTCCCTCGTTCGACGGCGTGACCCCTTCGCTCGCGATGAACGTCATGCCGCGAGCGTGGTCGGCCAGCACGCGGTGCGCCTTCGTCGCGTCGGGCGACTCGCCGTAGGCGGTTCCGGAGGCCTCGGCGATCCACGCCATGATCTGCTGGTAGCCGTCGGTGTCGTAGACGGACGGCACGTTCTGCACGATCCGGGCGAGGCGCTCGAGCCCCATCCCGGTGTCGATGTTCTGCTTGGGCAGCGGCGTCAGCGTCCGGTCGGGGTGCTGCTCGTACTCCATGAAGACGAGGTTCCAGAACTCGAGAAAGCGCTCGCAGCGCGTGCACCCGGGCTGGCAGTCAGCCTCGCCGCAGCCCGTCTCCTCGCCCCAGTCGAAGTAGATCTCGGAGTCGGGACCGCATGGACCAGGACCGCCGACCGACCAGAAGTTCTCGGAGGACGGCAGACGGACGATCCGCTCCGGTGGCATCCCGATCTTCTCCCAGAGCTCGATCGCGACCTCGTCGGCGCCCAGGCCGAGCTCCGGGTCGCCGGCGTGGACGCTGACCCAGATGCGGTCCCAGTCGAGCTTCAGGCGCTCCTGGATGAACTCGGTCGCGAACGCGATCGCGCCGTCCTTGAAGTACTGCCCGAACGAGAAGTTGCCGAGCATCTCGAAGAACGTGAGGTGATACGTGTCGAGACCGACCTCGTCGATGTCGACCGTGCGGAAGACGACCTGCGAGGTCGTCGTCAGCGGCGCCGGCGGAGGCTCGAGGCCGAGGAAGAACGGCATCTGCGGCTGCATCCCGGCGCTCGTGAAGAGCGTGGAGTGGTCGCCCGGCCGCGGGATCAGCGAGTACGACGGGCAGCGCAAGTGACCCTTCTCCTCGAAGAAGGACAGGAAGCCTTCGCGCAGCTCCGCGCTCGTCCGCATGCGGGTGATTGTAAGGACGCGTTCCGCCTTCACCCCTTCCGCACGCCTGCATAGGCGGCGAAGAGCGCGGCCCACTCGGGCGCGTCCAGCTCGCGGGCGAGCGTCCCGGTGAAGAGCGCTCGCGTGAACTCGGTGAACGCGACCTGCGCCTCGACAGGGAGAAGAGGCGTGCGCCGCCGCTCGACGACGAGCACGCCGGCATCCACCGCCGGCCGAGGGCGGAACGCCGTTCGCGGGACCCGGCGGCCGAGCCGGAAGCTCCACCACGGGCTCCACGACGCGCTCATCGCGGTGCGCGGCCTCCCTGCGCGCTTCCTCGCGACCTCCCACTGGAGCAGGAGGTCCGCGCGCGTGAGCGGCGTCCGCGGATCGTCGAGCAGGCGGCGCATGAGCGCGCTCGTCGCGCCGAACGGGATGTTGGCCACGACCCGGAACGGCTCGCCCGGAAGCGGTGTGCGGAGGGCGTCGTCCTCGACCACCTCGACGTTGCGGTGCAGCGCGAAGCGCTCGCGCAGACGCGCCGCCCAGGCCGGATCGACCTCGATCGCCCGCACGCTGCGTGCCCGCCTGGCGAGCTCGCTCGTCAGAACGCCGCTGCCGGCGCCGATCTCGACGACGAGGTCGCAGCGCCCGACGTTCGCGTCCCGAACGAGCTGCGCTGCAACCGCCGAGCTGGCGAGGAAGTTCTGGCTACGGGCGCGGCGCCGGGCGTCGCGTGCCGACCGCGGGCGGTCGGCGCTCACGAACGACCATCCGGACCACGGTCACGTGTCTGATCCTAGCCCGCTAGATCGCGGCGCGCCGCTGGCGGCCGTCTGCCTCGTTGTCCTCGGAGGCGATCTCGTCGCGGATCTTCTCGAGCGACCGGCGGATCAGGCGCGACACATGCATCTGGGAGATCCCGATCTGCTGCGCGATCTGGGACTGGGTGAGTCCGTCGAAGAAGCGCAGGTGGAGGATCCGGCGCTCGCGTTCGTCGAGCACCCGGAAGCCCGGCTCGAGGACGGCCCGATCCTCCGAGACCTCGTACTGGTGCTCCTCGGTCCCGATCGTCTCCAGCGGGTCGATCTCGTCGTCCTCGCCGCCGCCCCCGCCGGCGGAGAGCGAGAGCGAGCTGTAGGCGCGGCCGCTCTCGAGCGCCTCCAGCACCTCTTCCTCCTCGACGTTGGCCGCCTTGGCCAGCTCGCCGATCGTCGGCGACCGTCCGAGCTGGACGGTCAGCCCCTCGACCAGCCTGGAGAGCTGTACGTTCAGCTCCTGGAGGCCGCGCGGGACGCGCACCGACCAGCCGCGGTCGCGGAAGTGGCGCTTGATCTCGCCGATGATGTTCGGCGTCGCGTACGTGGTCAGCTCGACGCCGCGGCTGAGGTCGAAGCGGTCGATCGCCTTGATCAGCCCGATCGCCCCGATCTGGACGAGGTCGTCGAGCTGCTCGCCGCGGTACGAGTAGCGCCGCGCCAGCGACCGGACGAGCGACATGTAGCGCTCGATCAGCTGCTCGCGCGCGGCGAGGTCGCCGTTGTCGTGGTAGGCGCGCAGCAGATCACGGTCGGGAAGCCGCGTCGTCACGGGCTGTCCTCTGTGCCCTCGGCGCCCATCGTGAACTCCACCCACGCCGACCCGTCCTGGACGTCGAGCCGGTAGCGGTCGAACACCGCCTGCAGCACGTGCTGGGTGCCGTACCCGTCCCCGCCGACCCGCTCGAGGTCCCGCTGGAGCCGCTCGGCGTCGAAGGGGCCGATCCGGCCGTCGAGCGCGTGCCCGTCGACACGGATTACCACCGTGACGTCCTCGGGCGACTCCGCGCGCGGTAGAAGGCCCTCCAGCGCGAGCTGGAGATCGGCGAGGTTGTCGATCGTCAGGTCGACGCGGGCGGCCAGGCCGCCGAGGACGAGATGGGCGACCTCGTAGAAGCGCCGCTCCCGCGGCAGCGTGAGCGTGATCTCGTCAGGCATCGCGGAGCTCGTCCTCGAGATCCTGCTCGCGCCGCCTCGCTTCGTCCTGTCCGGTGCGAACCGCGCTGCCCACGTCGCGGCGCGCACGGAACGAGGACGCCGCGTGGCGCGCGCCGGTCACCGCGCCGGCGAGCTTCTCGATCGGGCGCGTCACGACCCCGGTCACGGTCCTCACCGCCGTGTCCAGGCTGCTCACCGCGTCCACGGCGCTGTCTGTGATCTGGTCCACCTTGTCCAACTGATCGTTCACGCGGTCCACCGTCCCGCCGAGCTTGGAGATCACGGGGAGAAGTTCACGCTCGGCTCCTTCTAACAACGAGGAAGCGCTGCCCAGGGTTCCGCCGAGGCGGAGCGCGAAGTACGCGAACGCCGATCCCGCGAGCAGGAGGAAGACTCCAAGCGCGAGGTAGGCGAAGTCGCTCCAGCCGAATGACGCGAGCACGGCTCGATCTTACGCAGTGCTCGACGCGACGAGCCCGCAGCCGAC
Organism: Gaiellaceae bacterium; assembly: GCA_035274625.1. Classification (GTDB taxonomy): domain Bacteria; phylum Actinomycetota; class Thermoleophilia; order Gaiellales; family Gaiellaceae; genus DATBLE01. The sequence continues at coordinate 2,236 of DATENZ010000150.1, read as the reverse complement.
GACGGCGTCGTCCTCGTAGAGCACCGCGGTCTGGCCGCGTGCGACGCCGTACGCCGCCTCGTCGAGCTCGAGCGTGAAGCCGTTGCCGGTGGGCTCGACCGTCGCTGCGACCGCAGGCGAGCGGTATCTCACCTTCGCCTCGACGCGCTCGACCGGGACGTACAACCGTCCCCTCGCCGTCACACGCGTCCGGCCGAGCGACTCGCGCGGCCCGACGACGACCGTGTTCGTGCTCGCGTCGGTGTGAAGCGCATAGACAGGCGCACCGGCGACGACGCCGAGGCCGCGCCGCTGGCCGGGTGTGAAGCGCCAGTGACCGCCGTGCGAGCCGAGCACGCGCCCGCTCTCGTCCACGATCGAGCCCTCGCGGGGAGAGAACCCGCGCCGCTCGAGAAAGGTGCGGTAGTCGTCGCCGCCGAGGAAGCACGCCTCCTGGCTCTCCGCCCGCGCCGCCGCCTCCAGCCCGGCGCACGCCGCCTGCGCACGCGTGTCGGCCTTCGTCTGCTCGCCGAGCGGGAACCGGATCCGCGCGAGCTTGGCGGGATCGAGGCGGGCGAGCATGTACGACTGATCCTTGTGCGGGTCTACGCCCCGCGCCAGCAGGAGCCGGCCGCGGTGCATGACGACCCTGGCGTAATGACCCGTCGCCAGCGTTTGCGCTCCGGCGCGGCGCGCGAAGCTCAGGAGCTCGCCGAAGCGGAAGCCGCCGTTGCAGCGCGTACAGGGATTCGGCGTCTCGCCGCGGGCGTAGCCGCGGACGAACGGCTCCACGACCGCTCGCCGGAACTCCTCGCGCAGGTCGAGCGTGACGTGCGGGAGGCCGAGCCGGTGGCACGTCTCGCGCGCGGCGAGGACCGCCTCCGGCGAGCAGCAGGCGCGCTCCGCGTGCGGAGCCTCCGGGTCGGTCCACAGCCGGAGCGTCACGCCGATCGCGTCCGGTCCCGCGCGGAGCAGGGCGACCGCCGAGTCGACCCCGCCGCTCATCGCGACGGCGACCCGCTGCGGGCTCCGCACGGCACGGAAGACCGGGCCGAGCGCATTCGCGAGCGCGTCGACGGCGAGCATCTCTCCTCCGACCGCCGCCGCCTCGAGCAGCGTCAGCCCGCGCAGGTCCTCGGCCAGCCCCTCCGCATCGGCATCGACGATCCGGTCGCCGCCGACGCGGAGCCGGACGAGCGCCCAACGCCCGTCCCGCGACGAATCTCCGCTGACGACCTGCACGCGATCAGTGTGCCCCACCCTGCCGTTGTCTCCGCCCCGTAGCGAACCTGGACGAACCAGGTGGGTGCCGTGCGGGCCGGCTCGTCTCCCGACTCCCCGGTCCCGACGCTGGCTCCCTCGCTTTGGCTGTTGGTTCTACATTGGAATGGCAGAGCCACGAACAGGGTCGGGCACTGCGCCACTGTACCCACCCTTCACTCCGCCCGGGCGAAGCTCCAGCGGATCGTCTGCACGCCCGACAGCTTCAGCAGCTCGGCGAGCGCGGGCGTCAGCTCGAACTCGCGGCCCGGCCCGTACGGGCCACGGTCGACGACGGAGGTGAGGACGGTCTTGCCGTGGTAGGAGACGAAGATCCTGGCGCCGCAGGGCAGCACCGGATGGTCGACGCCGAGCGTCTTCGGAGCGAGCAGCGTTCCGCAACCGGACGGCCTGCCCGCGAGCGGCCGCGAGCGGACGCCGGCGAGCGCGCTGTACCAGCCGCTGAGGTCGGAGACGGCCGGGCGGGGCAGGTTCGACGGCGCCGCTCGAGAGGAGGGCTCGTCGCGGGCGGCAAGCGCGAGCGCGACGACGACGCCGAGCACCGCTGCCGCGCAGAGCGAGAGCTGGCGCTGCGCGAGGATCGCCCTCATATCAACTCGGGGAACGACTCGCGCACGAACGAGTCGAAATGCTCGGGCAGGTCGCCGGACACGTCGCCGAACTGACGGAGGTGGAGGAGCAGGAAGTCGCGCTCCTCGTCCCGCTCGGGGTCGGCCCCGGCGACTTTGCGGCCGCGTTGCTCGAGGTCGAAGACGTTCCACCGCCGAGGTTCGACCACGGGCGCGGGCTGCGGGGCAGGAGCAGGCGGCGGCGCGGCTTCGGGCTCAGGCGGTTCGGGCACCTCCGGCACGGGCTCCGGCGGGAGCTGGACGTGCGGCGGCGGCTCCACCTCGACGGCAGCGCGCACGGGTATCGGGGCCGGAGGAACGGGCGCCGCCGCGAGCGCCGGCACGACCTCCGCCGCCGGCACCGGACG
>DATENZ010000149.1:0-4870 GCA_035274625.1 Gaiellaceae bacterium | reverse complement strand
ATGGGGATCGGACGCACGTTCCGCGAGGCCTTCTGGAAAGCCTGGCGAAGCCGTGAGGTCGATCTTTCCACGCCTTCGCCGTGGAAAGATCTAGACCAGGTTCCAGCTGGGGTTCACCCGTGGTTCAAGCGCGAGCTCGAGCTGCTGAGGACGGAGGGGCCGCCGAGCGGCAAGCGCGTGTACCGGCGGGTCGACTCGTGCGCGGGCGAGGTGGCGGCGGAGTCGAACTACTACTACTCCACCTTCGACGAGGCCGACGAGCCGCCGCCGGTCAGCGGGAAGCCCCGCGTCGTGATCATCGGGTCGGGGCCGAACCGGATCGGCCAGGGGATCGAGTTCGACTACTGCTGCGTGCACGCGGCGCAGAGCTTCCGGGCGCTCGGGTACGAGGCGGTCATGCTGAACTGCAACCCCGAGACCGTCTCGACCGACTACGACACGTCCGACCGCCTGTACTTCGAGCCCCTGGCGGCCGAGGAGGTCCTCGCCGTCTGCGAGCGGGAGCAGCCGGAAGGCGTCGTCATCCAGTTCGGCGGGCAGACGCCGCTGAAGCTCGCGCGCGCGATCGAGGCGGGCGGGTTCCGGATTCTCGGGACGCCCTACGACGCCGTCGACCTCGCCGAGGATCGCGAGCGCTTCGGCGAGCTCCTGTCCGGGCTGGGGATCAGGTGCCCGGACTGGGGAATCGCGTCGAGCGGCCGCGAGGCGGCTGAGCTCGCGCACCGGATCGGCTACCCGGTGCTCGTCAGGCCCTCGTACGTCCTCGGCGGTCGCGCGATGCGGATCTGCTACCGCGGCGCCGAGGTGGTCGAGGCGTTCCACCGGGAGCTGAGTGGACGCGTCCTCGTCGACCGGTTCATCGAGAACGCGATCGAGATCGATGTCGATGCCCTGTGCGACGGGGAGCAGACGTACGTCGCCGCCGTGATGCAGCACGTCGAGGAGGCCGGCGTCCATTCCGGCGACTCGGCGTGCGTGCTCCCGGCGCCGTCGCTGACGGCGACGACGGCCCGCGAGGTCGAGCGGATCGTGCGCCGGCTGGCACCGGCGCTCGGCACGGTCGGCCTGATCAACGTCCAGCTCGCCGTCGCAGACAGCGGCGAGGTGTACGTGCTTGAGGCGAACCCGCGCGCGTCGCGGACGGTGCCGTTTGCCTCAAAGGCAACGGGACTGAACCTCGTCGAGGCCGCCTGCCGGCTCGCCGCGGGCGAGAAGCTGCACCAGCTCGCCCTGCCGCCGGAGCGGCCGCCGGCGCAGGTGAGCGTGAAGGCGGCCGTGCTGCCGTTCGCGCGCTTCCCCGGCAGCGACCCGGTGCTCGGCCCGGAGATGCGGTCGACCGGTGAGGTGATGGCCTCCGCGACCGACCTGCCGACCGCATTCGCGAAGGCAGAGCGCGCCGCCGGCCGGCCGCTGCCCACTTCGGGCACCGCCTTCTTCTCCGTTCGCGACGCCGACAAGCCCGCCGTCGTCCCGGTCGCCGCCGCGCTCGCCGGACTGGGGTTCAAGCTGCTCGCCACCGACGGCACCGCGCGGACCCTGCAGGCCGCCGGGCTGGAGGTCGACCGCGTCGCCAAGGTCGCCGAGGGCACGGAGGAGGCGAGCGTGGTCGACCTGATCCGCCGCGGCCGGTGCGACCTCGTCGTCAACACGCCGTTCGGCGGGTCGCTCCAGCGCACCGACGGCTACCGCATCCGCGAGGCCGCTCTCGTCGCGCGCGTGCCCTGCATCACCACGATCTCCGGCGCGGCTGCGGCCGTGCACGCGATCGCGAACGCCCGCACCGAGCTCGCGCTGTCCCTGCAAGAGCGCATCGACGTTGAGACGCGAACGGCCAACGGTCATTGAAATGGGGGAACCATGGTTCCCCCATTGACCCCCTCCTTGCCGGTCGATCACCCCCGCCTTTCGAGGGCTACCGCCGGGCAGAGCGCGGCGACGCCGTCAAAGGTCTGCGAATCCCGGGAGGCGTGAGTGCCGAGGCGTGATCGACTGACGGTCCGCGGAAGGGAGGTCGTCGGCCCGTACGTGCTGCTCAGGCTGGAGGGCGGACCCCTCGAACCTGGCCTGCCCGGGCAGTTCTTCATGCTCGAGGCGCCCGGACGCCTGCTTCCGCGGCCGATGAGCCTCTGCCTCGCGCCGGCGGGCGAGCTCGCGTTCCTGATCGACCCGATCGGCCCGGGCACGCAGGCGCTCTGCTCGCTCGAGCCCGGCGACGCGATCCACGTCCTCGGCCCGCTCGGCAACGGCTTCCGCCTCGACGTCGCCCGGCCGTTGCTCGTGGGCGGCGGGATCGGGATCGCGCCGCTCCCGTACCTGTCCGAGCACCTCGGCGGTCCGCCGGCAGTGCTCGGGTTTCGGAGCGACTGGCACGCCGAGGCCGCAGCTCTGCTGCCGCAGGCCGAGGTCGTCGTCGAGCCCCGGCTCGTCACCGAGCTGATCGAGCCGGGACGCGACGTCCTGGCGTGCGGCCCGGAGCCGATGCTCGAGGCTGTGCGTGCACTGTCCCCGGACGCCCAGCTCGCGTGGGAGGCGCCGATGGCGTGCGGCTACGGCGCGTGCTACGGCTGCGCCGTGGAGATCGACGGCCGCTGGAAGCGCCTCTGCGTCGAGGGACCTGTGTTGCAGGCGGCGGCGTGATGCTGCTGAACGCGTCCGGCTGCCTCGACGCGCTGACCGCGCCCGACACGGCGCTCCAGCTCGACGCCTTCGTGACGAAGACGGTGACGCCGCTGCCCCGCGGCGGCAACGCACCGGTCCGGATCGCGGAGACCGACGTCGGGATGCTCAACTCGATCGGCCTGGCGAACCCGGGCCGCGATGGGTTCCTGCGCGATGTGCTCCCGCGTCTGCGCGCGCTCGGGCTGCCGCTCTGGGTGTCGGTCGGCGGGTTCTCGGCGCGCGAGTACGCGGAGACGTGCGCGCAGCTCGAGGACGTGACGATCGAGCTCAACCTGTCGTGCCCGAACGTCGACGAGGCGCCGGAGTCGGCCGCGGAGATCGTCGCCGCCTGCCGCGCCGCGACCGCGCTCCCGCTCTTCGCCAAGCTCTCGCCCGCGAGCTGGGACGTAGCCGCCGTCGCGCGCGCGGTCGAGGCGGCCGGGGCCGACGGGTTGTCGCTCGTGAATACGATCCGGGGGCTCGCGCTCGACGCTCAGCTTCGACCGATTCTCGGCACGACGACGGGCGGCGTCTCCGGCCCGGCGCTGAAGCCGATCGCGCTCGCCGCGGTCCACGCCTGCTCCCGCGCGACGTCGCTCCCGATCGTCGGCATGGGCGGCGTCCGGACCGGGCGGGACGCGCTCGAGCTCGTCGCCGCCGGCGCGCACGCCGCCGCGCTCGGCACCGTGCTCTTCGCAGACCCGTCCGCACCGGCGCGCATTCGCGAGGAGCTGTCCGCCGAGCTGGCCGCGCGCGGCCTCTCGTCGCTCGACGAGGCGTGCGGCGCGGCGCACGATCCGGCGTTGCCAGTTGGAAAACACCTCGATCTAGAGTCGAGAGTTTAGACGAAACTCCTGCAAAAGCGGCAAAACAAAGACCATTGACCGCTCGCACCAAGCTGTTATAGTCGCACCCCGATGGCGGCGAAAGCACAGGCGACGGCGCCGGTCCGGTCTCTCGATCAGCGGATGGAGGCGCTCGCAAGAGCCAACGACATCCGAGTCCGCAGAGCGCAGCTGAAGAAGGACCTGAAGCTCGGGAAAGTCCAGATCGACGACATCCTCGACGATCCGCCCGAGTACGTCTCGACGGCCAAGGTGTTCGACATGCTGATGGCGGTGCCGAAGTTCGGCCGCGTCAAGGCGGCTCGGTTTCTGAACCAGTGCCGGATCAGCCAGTCGAAGACCGTCGGTGGCCTGTCCGACCGCCAGCGCGCCGAGCTGATTGGCCTCTTCCACCGGAGCTAAGCCGGTCTTCGTCGTGACCGGTCCGTCAGGGGCCGGAAAGGGCACCTTGATCAGGGCGCTGCTCGAGCGGCTGCCCGAGCTGAAGGTGGCGGTGTCGGCGACGACGCGGCTCCAGCGGCGCGGGGAGGAGGACGGTCGCGAGTACTGGTTCCTGAGCGACGCGGAGTTCGCCCGCCGCGTCCACAACGACGACTTCCTCGAGCACGTCACCTACGTGTCGGGCAAGCGCTACGGGACGCTCCGTTCGGAGGTCGACCGGATCCGCGCGGAGGGGCACGTGCCTGTGCTCGAGCTCGAGACCGAGGGGGCGCTCAAGGTGAAGGAGGAGGTCTCCGGCGCGGTCACGATCTTCATCACCGCCCCGATCCCCGAGCTCGAGCGGCGCCTCCGCGAGCGCGCGAGCGAGAGCGAGGGTGAGATCGGCGAGCGGATCGGCCTCGCGCGCAACCAGCTCGAGCAGCGCGACGACTTCGACCACGTGGTTCTGAACGACGACCTGGAGCGCGCCGTCGACAAGCTGGAGGAGATCGTCCACCGAGAGCTCGCGACGGCCGCTACCATGAGCCGGCCGTGATCCATCCCAGAATCGACGAGCTGCTCGACAACGTCGACTCGCGCTATGCGCTGGTCATCGTCGCCGCCAAGCGTGCTCGGCAGATCAACAACTACCACCACCAGCTCGGCGAGGGAACGTTCGACGAGTTCCCGCCGCTCGTCGAGTCCCGCTCGAAGAACTACTTGACCATGGCCCTCGAGGAAGTCTCCGAGGGCAAGATCAAGTACACGTACAAGAACTAGGGCGCCGCCCGCTCCCGCCCCGCGCGGGATGCACAATGAGGCAATGGCGCGTGTGATTCTCGGCGTGACGGGCGGCATCGCCGCGTACAAGGCGTGCGATTGACGGGGGGGAACCCCATGGTTCCCCCACGAGCCCCCTCCTTCTTCGTCGCCCACGCAGAGTCGAG
>DATENZ010000148.1:0-2405 GCA_035274625.1 Gaiellaceae bacterium | reverse complement strand
GTTCCTGCGCGCGGACGGCGGTGGCTTCCGCGTCGATGGTGCGACGACCGCCGTCGAGGACGGCGCGGCGTGGGTGGTGCAGTACTCGATCGGCTTCGACGCCACGTGGACCGCGCGTCGTACTCGCGTCGAGGGGCGCTCGGCCGCCGGCCGGTCCCGGGTCAGCCTCGTCGGCGACGGGGCGGGCCACTGGGAAGTCGACGGCGCCGCGGCTCCGGCCCTCGACGGCTGCCTCGACGTCGATCTCGAGTCGTCGGCCCTGACCAACGCCTTCCCCGTCCGCCGTCTGGGGCTCGCGATCGGCCGCGACGCGCAGGCGCCCGCCGTCTACGTCCGCGCCGCCGACCTTCACGTCGAACGGCTCGAGCAGCACTACCGCCGCCTCGACGACGACGAGGACCGGCAGCGCTACGCCTACGCCGCTCCCCGGTTCGACTTCGCCTGCGAGCTCCTGTACGACCGCTTCGGGCTGGTCCTCGACTACCCCGGCATCGCCACCCGCGCCGCCTGATCGGCCGATTGCGCCTCGGGGCCTCAGCGGAGGAGTAGCCTCAATCCATGTCTCCGATCCCTGGCGAGCCACTCGAGCCCAAGCCCCCCGAGCTCACGACCCCCGACGGGCGCAAGGTGCGGATCAAGGCTCCCGGACTGACGCCGCCGCCGAAGCCCGGACGGACGGAGGAACGCGGAAGCCCCGAGCCGCCGCGCGACGATCCGCGGCCGCTCGTCAACCCGGACCACGCCGGGTTCTGAGCCCTCTGGCCGCCGCGTCCTACGTGGATGGCCAGAAGTCGTCCCGCTTCTCGGTCGGCGGCTCGTCGAGGCGCGGCGAGAAGATCAGCAGCTCGGCCTCCTCGTCGGTGTCGTTGTGCACCGAGCGGAACGCGTCGCCGGCGACCCGCACCGCCGTCTGCGGGCCTGCTTCGAAGACGTCGTCGTCGATCTTGAACGTGACGACGCCCGAGATCACGAAGTAGACCTCCTCCTGGCCCGGGTGACTATGCCCGTAGCTGCCGCGCCCACCGGTCCCAGGCAGCATCCGGCGCCAGCTGAAGGAGACCTGCTCGGCCGCGACCGCGCGCGTGAACCAGCGCTGCTCGCCGTACTCGGGATAGTCCGCCATGAAGTCGATCGCGTCCTCGCGGCTCGCGACGGTGTACGCACCTGTTCCACTGCTCGTCATCGCCGACCTCTGGGCTCGCTCGCCGGACGATCCTCACCGAACCGGCCGGCGGCTGCAACCGGCGGGCGCCCCGAAGCGGGTGTAGGGTCGCGGCGTGCCCGTCGTGCGACTCGAGCCCGTCGATCGCGCGGAGGTCACGATCGTGATCGACAACTTCGTGGACGTCCTGATGGCTGGGACCGAGGACGTCCACCGCTACCTCGCGTACGACTTCGGCGATCGCCGGCAGCTGATCGCCGAGCACGGGTTCTCCGCGCTGATCACCGTGGAGTCGGGCGGGCGGCGGAGCTCCATCCTCTACGACGCCGGGCTGACGCCCGACGCCCTCGCCCGCAACCTCGACGTGCTCGGCGTCCCGGTCACGGAGCTGCGCGCGATCGTCATCTCCCACGGGCACGCCGATCACCACGGCGGCCTCGAGGGCCTGTTCGCGCGATATGGCAAGCAGCGCCTGCCGCTCGTCATCCATCCCGAGGCCTGGCGCGAACGCAAGGTCGTCTTCCCGACCGGCACCGAGCTCCGCCTGCCTCCACCCCGCCGCGCCGACCTCGAGGCGGAGGGTCTGGAGGTGGTCGAGGAGCGCGGCGAGACGCTGCTCGTGGACGACACCGTCCTGGTCTCCGGCCAGGTCGAGCGCGTCACCGAGTTCGAGCGGGGCTTCCCGATCCACTACGTCCGGTCGGCCGAGGACTGGGAGCCCGATCCGATGATCTGGGACGACCAGAACGTCATCGTCCACGTCAGGGACAAGGGCCTGGTCATCGTCTCGGGCTGCTCCCACGCCGGCGCGGTGAACGTCCTGCGCAACGCCCAGCGCCTGACGGGCGAGACCAGGATCGCCGGCTTCGTCGGCGGCTGTCATCTGACGGGCGGGCTCTTCGCGCCGATCATCGAGCCGACGGTCGAGGCCTTCGCGGCCGCGAACGTCGGTCGGGTCCTGCCTGCTCACTGCACCGGCTGGAAGGCGGTTCACGAGTTGGCCCGGGCGATGCCGGCGGCGTTCGTCCAGCCGGCCGTCGGGACCGTCGTGGACTTCTGAGGCGAGCCGGCTTCGGCCGTCAGCCGCGGTCGGCGGCCTCGAGGGCCTGTTCGCGCGATATGGCAAGCGGCGCCTGCCGCTCGTCATCCATCCCGAGGCCTGGCGCGAACGCAAGGTCGTCTTCCCGACCGGCACCGAGCTCCGCCTGCCTCCACCCCGCCGCGCCGACCTCGAGGCGGAGGG
>DATENZ010000147.1:0-3311 GCA_035274625.1 Gaiellaceae bacterium | reverse complement strand
CGCACGGCCGCTAGCCCGACCGGCGCAGCCCGAGCTTCCGGGCCAGGCGCCCGAGCTGCGACCCGTTCCGCCGCGCCGCCAGCTCGGCCTCCGCGGCCTTCGCGCGGGCGCGCCAGCTCTCCGCCTTCAGCTGGGCCTTCTCCAGGCTCCGCTTCGCCTTGGCGAGCTCCGCCTTCCAGACATCCGTGTCCTTCCAGGCGCTCGCCTCGTGGTGGATCGCGTAGGCGGCCTCGCGGGACTCCGCGGACTTCCCGAAGAAGTACTCCTTCGGGAAGATCGTCGCGTCGGGAAACGTCGCGACGACCCGGTTGAAGAAGAGCGGGCCGGTCGTCTCCTTGTCCCACGGGATGAAGTGGTCGCTGGGCTGGATCTCCTCGAGCGCGCGACCGACGATCGCGTGCTCTGGGACAGCGCCCATGATCGCGTGGTTGACGCGGTCGTCCTCCATCCAGGCGGTGAAGAAGTCGACGCCGTCGAGCAGCGGCTCGATCGACCGGAGGCACTCGAAGTCAGTGTCGATGTGGACGCCGCCGAACCGCCAGACGACCTCGAGGCGCAGGATGTCGCCGCGGATCCAGGGCGGGCGCAGCCGCTCGTACGCCTCCGGCCGGCGCATCCCCTCGAACAGGTTGTCGTCGGTCCAGAACCGCAGCTCCCAGCCCGGGTGGTGCTCGAGCCAGGTCTGCTGGTAGCACGCGAACTCCTCGGGGAAGGGAGCCGGGCCGACCCAGATCTGGTGGAAGATCCGCGGGATCTCGATCGCCATCGCTAGGCGGCGACGGCTTGCGGCGTGCGCGCCGCGGTAGCGCCGGCGGCGAGTGCCTCGATCGCGTCGACGAGCATCTCGGTCGCCGGCCGGTCGAGCCCGCACGGCCGGACGAACGCGAGCAGGAACGCGTCGATCGCCGAGGCATACCGTTCGGGCTCGGCGATCGCCGCGCGCAACTGGGCGAGATGCTCGTCCAGCGTCGCCGCCGTCTGCAGCGCGCCGCCCGCCGCCGCCCGCAGGTTCCCGAAGTGGAGCGTTGCCTCCTGCGTCTCCCGGAACTCCGGCGCGCGGATCGTCAGCACGGGCCGCCGCTCGATGAACGACTCGACCATCGCGGTCGTGTTGATCCCGACCACCGCCTCCGCGAAGTGGATCGAGTCGTAGTAGAGCGCCTCGTCGTGCTCGCTCATCGGCAGCTCGGGCACCTCGCGCGGCGCGACCACCGCGTCGAGCGACGCGGGATCGAGCGCAGCCCAGGCCTCGACGTTGTAGGGGTGCGGCCGCACGAGCACGGCGAGCTCCTCGAGCACCCGGTCGCCGCTCGACCGGAGCGCCGCGATCCACCGCCGCACGAACGGGATCTCGAGCTCGGGCGGCGCGATGTTCGGCGACGAGCCGACGTAGGCGACGAGCCGCACGCCCTCCGCCAGTCCCACACGGCGCAGGAACTCGTCTCGCGACGTGCTCGGCCGGCGCTCGAACCAGCGGTCGAAGAGTTGAGCGCCGGTGACGAAGACACGCTCGGACGGCACGAAGTGGAACCTGCCCGCGTCCCGCCGCTGGAGCTCGTTCCAGACGAACACCCGGTCCGGAACCTCCTTCATCAGCCCCTTCGTCGTCAGGTGGTCCCACGTCGCGACGCCGGCCGCGACCGGGATCCGCAGCCGTCGAGCGGCCTTGACCACGTCCGTCTGCCGCCGGTTGCGGTCGCTGCGCCCGATCAGCGGCGTGACGAAGACCGCGTCGGGCGCGAGCTCGGCGATCGCCCGCTCGACCCTCGGGTCACTCGGCACGCGGCGCTCGAGCGCGAGCAGGGCGCGTACGGCCGGGCGGGCGAACGGGAGGCGGCTCGGCGCGCGCGCGAGGAGCCGGAGCATCGGCCCGTCGAGGTACTTCTCGAGCCGACGGCGGAGGTACGGCGAGCCGGCGAAGCGACCGTCGAGGTAGCGCAGGTAGTCGATCGCGATGCGCAGGCGCGCGATCGAGTCCTCGTGGCGCCGCTTCGGCCTCGGCAACGGGCCGACGAGCTCGATCCCCTCGTGGGCCTCGAGCGCGTCCGCCGTCGGATCGCGCCGCTTGTCCGGGTTGTCGTAGCAGAGCAGCACACGGTGGCCACGCTCGGCGAGCAGCTGGATGGTCGAGCCGTACATCCGCAGGTAGCCCGGGAACGGCATCTGGAAGAGGACGCGCATCAGCCGGGCCCCACCGGAGCGACGCGGAGGGTCCGGGACGCGAGCGCGGCGAGGACGGGCCGGAGCGGCAGGAGTCTGAGCGGCGGGCGCTGCGGCTGCGGCGCCGGGGCCGCAGCGAGGCGCTCGACCTCCTCGACGAAGAGCGGCGTCGCCTCCACGTCGAGCCCGTGCGGCCGGACGAACTCGCGGACGAAGGCCTCGTTCCGCACCGTGCCGCCCGCGATCGCGTCGGCGAGCTGGTCGGTGTGCTCCGGGAGCGTGTCGGCGACCCGCAGCACGCCGCCGCCGACCTCGAGCAGGTGCCGGAAGTGGAGCGTCCCCCGCTGGACGGCGTCGTACTCCGGGTCGAGCACGGTCAGGACCGGCCGGCCGACGATCCCGGCCTCGATCATCGCCGAGGTGTTCAGGCCGACGACCGCGGCGCTGTGGTAGATCGAGTCGAAGTAGTCCGCCTTCGAGCCCTGGTCGATCGGCGCCTGCGCGTGTCCCGGGAAGACGACGACTCCGGGCAGTTCGACCGACGCCCACTCGTCGCGCTTGGGGTGCGGCCGGACGACGACGCCGAGGTCGGCGGGCAGGCGCGCGTCCTCGCGGAGCGCCGCCGACCAGCGGCGGACGAAATCCGTCTCCGACTGGCCCGTCCAGGGGCCGCAGCACGCATAGAGCACATAGGGTCGGGCGGGATCGAGCCCGGCGCGCGCGCAGAACTCCTCGCGCGGGCTCGGCTGCCACGAGAACCACTCGTCGAAGCACTGCGCGCCGGTGACGGCGACGCGCTCGGGCGGCACGCGGTGCAGCGTCCTCGCCTCCTCGCGCTGGATCTCGTTCCAGACGAACAGCCGGTCGGGAATCGGCCTGATCATCGACTTGCTCGATAGGTTGTCCCAGCTCTTCACGCAGATCGCGGTGCGCAGGCCGAGCGCCTGTGCGGCGCGGAGGAAGTCGGGCTGCACCGAGTCGAGGCCCATGTAGGGCGTGAACAGGACGACGTCCGGGCGCCGGTCGGCCAGATAGCGCTGCAGCTCCTCGTTCGCCGGGAGCGCGCGCTCCGCCACCTCGAGGGCGGCGGTCACCGACCTGCGGACGACCGCGTGGCGGCCGGCCGCCCTCCGCGCGACGGCCGCCGCCGG
>DATENZ010000146.1:0-27134 GCA_035274625.1 Gaiellaceae bacterium | reverse complement strand
CATCGGGGCGCCGCTCTGGGAAGCGCGCGCCGCAGAGGAGCTCGACCGCGCAGCGCCGGGCCGTGCGGCGGGCGAGCTGACGCCGACGGAACGGCGGGTCGTCACGCTCGTCGTCCAGGGGGCACGGAACCGCGAGATCGCAGCAGCGCTTTTCATGAGCGTCGCGACGGTCGAAGCGCACCTGACCCGCATCTACCGCAAGCTCGACATTCGCTCGCGGAGCGAGCTCGCGCGGCTGGTCGCGGACGGACGCCTCTCGATCGGTGTCTCGGCGGGCCGGGAACCCGCCGACAACGTGTAGGGAAAACCCGCTAGCGCCTTCGCGGGCCACCGTCCTACGCTCGCGCGGATGAACCGACTTCCGTCCGCGGCAAGCGCGAGCAACGTCTTCGTCGCCGAGCACTACCTCGCCGGCGTCGACTTCCGTGGGGCGCAGACGCTGCTCACACGGCTCGTGCGAGCGAGCGGCGGCCACCTTCGCCACGCGCTGTTCCTGCCTGCGGACGAGACCTTCCTCGCCGTCTACGACGGCTCGTCGGCGAATTCCGTCCGGGCTGCAACAGCCGCGGCCGCTCCAACGCACAGCTCACTCGACCGCGTCGTGGGTGCGCTGCTGCTCGATCCGTACCGGGAGGAGAACCGATGATCGCGCGTTTCCTGCATCTCCTGTTCGTCGTGGCCTTCGTCGTGACGCTCACGGGAGCGGCCGCTGCCGGGCCGCGGCAGCCCGTTGCCGCCCCGGGCGCGACGTCGGCGCTGCTGATCTCGAGCGAGGAGGCGGTGGCGCTGGCGCTGAACGACGTTTCCCCCGCGAAGGGCGGGTTCGTGCTCCGGCATCCGCGGCATCGGGCGACGTTGACGACGGACGGATTCGCGTTCCGGCCGCTCCGGGGCCCCGGGTGGCGGTGGCAGTTGGCGGCTGCGTCGGCCGGCGTGGAAGTCGGCCCGGTGCGCCCGGTCCGCCGCGGGGGCGCGATCGTCTATCCGAGGGGCGGGTTAAACGAACGCTACCTGCCACGGTCCGGAAGCGTCGAGCAGCAGTTCGTGCTGCCCGGCCGCCTCGATCTCGGCGGCCGTGATCTCGTCATCACGGGCCGTGTGGAGAGCAGCGGCAGCTTCCGGCGCACCGGGGACGGGTGGCTGTGGGAGACGAAGCAGGGAGTGGTCCGGTTGGGCGACGTGACCGTCTTCGACGCAGGCGGGCGGCGACTGCCGGCGCGGATGGAGGTCGGCCGCTCGTGGACCCGGATCGTCGTTCCGGGCCCAGCCCTCGCGCGCGCCGCCTATCCCGTCACGGTCGACCCCGAGGTGGGCGCGAACGACTTCCGGATCTCCGATATGGGTCCCGGCCGCAACGCCTTCGACGCGTTCGACCCCGCGGTCGCCTACAACCCGGCGAGCAACGAGTACCTGGTCGTCTGGACGGGCGACGCGACGGCGCAGCCCTTCGGGGACGAGAACGAGTTCGACATCTTCGGACAGCGGGTGGACGCAGCGACCGGCGCCGAGGTCGGCGCGAACGACTTCCGTATCTCGGACATGGGTCCGGCGGCAAACACATCCTTCGACGCTCAGCAGCCCGCGGTCGCCTACAACCCGGCGAGCAACCAGTACCTGATCGTGTGGCAGGGCGACGACGACACCGCGCCGCTCGTCAACAACGAGACCGAGATCTTCGGCCAGCGGTTGACGGCGACCGGGGCGGCGACGGGCGCGAACGACTTCCGCATCTCCGACATGGGGCCGGACGGGAACACGAGCTTCGGCGCGGCCGGCCCGACCGTCGCGTACAACTCGACCACTAACGAGTACCTGGTCGTGTGGCAGGGCGACGACGACACCGCGCCGCTCGTCAACGGCGAGAACGAGATCTTCGGTCAGCGGCTGACGGCGACCGGGGCGGCGACGGGCGCGAACGACTTCCGCATCTCCGACATGGGGCCGGACGGGAACACGAGCTTCGCCGCCAGGTCGCCGGCCGTCGCGTACAACGCGACCAGCAACGAGTACCTGGTCGTCTGGGAAGGCGACGACGACACGGCGCCGCTCGTCGAAGGCGAGCTCGAGATCTTCGGTCAGCGGCTGACGGCGACCGGGGCGGCGACGGGCGCGAACGACTTCCGCATCTCCGACATGGGCCCAGACGGAAGCATCGACTTCTTCGTGCGCTCCCCGACGGTGGCGTACAACGCGACCAGCAACGAGTACCTCGTCGTCTGGCACGGGGACGATGACATCGCACCGCTCGTCGACAACGAGCGCGAGGTCTTCGGTCAGCGGCTGACGGCGACCGGCGCGGCGACGGGCGCGAACGACTTCCGGGTCTCCGACATGGGGCCAGACGGGAACCCCAGTTTCGGCACGGCCTTCCCGGCCGTCGCGTACAGCTCCGCCAACGACGAATACCTCGTCGTCTGGTACGGCAACGACGACACGCCGCCGCTCGTCGCGAACGAGAACGAGGTCTTCGGCCAGCGGCTGAACGGGACGACCGGAGTCGAGGCGGGTGAAAACGACGTCCGGGTGTCACAGCAGGGCGAGCCGGACCCGGCCGCCGCCTCCGATGCAGCGGTCGCGTACAACGCGACGAACAACGAGTATCTGGTCGTCTGGCACGGAGACGACACGCCGCCCCTGGCGAACGGCGAGACCGAGATCTTCGGCCAGCGGGTGGACGCGGCGACCGGAGCCGAGGTGGGCGCGAACGACTTCCGGATCTCGGACATGGGCCCGGACGGGACCTTTGCCTTCGAGGCTCGCGATCCCGCCGTGGCGTACAACGCCACGAACAACGAGTACCTGGTCGTCTGGTGGGGCGACGACGACACGGCGCCGCTGGTCAACGGCGAGCGCGAGATCTTCGGCCAGCGGCTGGACGCGGCGACCGGTGCCGAGGTGGGCGTGAACGACTTTCGCATCTCGGACATGGGCACGGATGGTGAGACGAGCTTCGCTGCGTTCGACCCCGCCGTCGCGCACAACCAGACCAACAACCAGTACGTGGTGGTCTGGCGGGGCGACGACGGCACGGCGCCGCTGGTCGACGAGGAGTTCGAGATCTTCGGCCAGCGCCTCGACGCCGCAACCGGCGCGGAGGTGGGGACGAACGACTTCCGGATCTCCGACATGGGCCCGGACGGGAGCACCGGCTTCTTCGCCTCGGACCCGGCCGTCGCCTACAACTCGCGGAGCAACCAGTACCTGGTCGTCTGGCACGGCGACGATCAGCTGAAGACGCTCGTCGACCAGGAGTTCGAGATCTTCGGCCAGCGGCTGAACGCCGCCACCGGCGCGCAGGTCGGCGGGAACGACTTCCGGATCTCGGACATGGGCCCGAACGGGAGCGTCAACTTCTTCGCTCTCTGGCCGGACGTCGCCTACAACTCGCGCAGCAACCAGTACCTGGTCGTCTGGGCAGGCGATGACAACAGGGCGCCGCTGGTCGACAACGAGGTGGAGATCTTCGGCCAGCGGCTGACCACGACCGGTGGCGCGACCGGCGGGAACGACTTCCGGATCTCGGACCTGGGTCCGAACAAGAACCTCTCCTTCGCCGCGCTCAACCCCGCGGTCGCCTACAACGTGACCGGCAACGAGTACCTGGTCGTTTGGGAAGGTGATGACGACACGCCGCCGCTCGTCGACGGCGAGAACGAGATCTTCGGTCAGCGGCTGACCGCAACCGGCGGCGCGACAGGCGCGAACGACTTCCGTCTCTCGGACCTGGGGCCCGACGGCGACGTGAACTTCGCCGCCTCGCACCCCGCCGTCGCCCACGGCGCGGCCGGCAACGAGTACCTCGTCGTGTGGCACGGCGACGAGGACGCGCCGCCGCTCGCCGACAACGAGTTCGAGATCTTCGGCCAGCGCTTCACGCCGGCCGGGAGCTAGCCGTGGGAGCCGTACCCGGCAGCGCGCTAATCGCGTTCCGCGTCGTCGTCGCCCTCGGGCGTGGTCGCGCTCGGCTCGGTCGCCGGCGTCGGCAGTGCGGCAGCGCCTGCTCTGCCGCCCCCGATCGACCTCGGCACGCTCCCCGGCACCGTCGGCAGCGCTGCGTGGCACGTAAGTGAGAGCGGGCAGGTCGTCGGGGAGGCCCAGGAGCAGAACGGCGCTCGGCGGGCGTTCTCGTGGACCCAGCGGGTCGTCGTGCTCGATCGGCGGGGCCTGCCGGTCGGAGGCGTTCCGGTACTACGGGGTGCTGCGCGGCCAGTACGGGCCGAATGCCAGCCTGGCGGATGCGCTTCCGGGGACGGTCGCCTCCGGGTTCTTGGGGGGCGCGGCCGCTCGCGAGGGGACCGGGTGGGACCGGAACACCGCTGCGAACGAGTTGGGTCACGTGGCGGGGCGGGCGCACGCGGTTGACGACACGCTGCCGCTGAACGGGGACGGCCTGAAGCAGGGCCGGTGCGGCGAGGTTGCCGAAACGAGCGCGCCGCCTCACGTCCCGTTCGAGGCGGTCGGGGGAAACCGGCGGCCGGTGCTCGGGCCGCCAACGGCGCCCCCGCCGCCGTCTCCGCCTCGAACCGCAACCGCACCGACCCCTCCAACCAACCCGGCGGCAGATCGAAGTTGAGGCTTTGGCTCAGAAACTGCCGCTCCGGTGTCGAACAGCCGCTTCAGCTCCAACGCCGCATTCACCTGCTCCAGCGAAATCGTCCGATCCTCCACGCCCGCCGACATCTCCACGAACGCCCGCACCACCGTCGCCTTCCCCTTCACCAGCGGCACCGCATTCCGCCACGACTGCACCGCCTGCGACACCTCCAACGCCCGCAACTCCACCCCCGAAGGCCACAGGACCGCATGGCCGTTGCTATCCCCCGCCACCAGGCCGCTCTCGTTGACGTCGGCGGCGGCGCTGTAGCCGCCGAGGGTGCCGAGGTCGGCGACGCCACCCGCAAGCGTCCACGAAAACGCCTGAAAGACACCGGAGCCGTCCTGGTAGAAACCGACCATCTGGCCGCTGTCGTTCACGGCCGTCGCGTAACTCTGCTGGCCGAGGCTGTCGAGGTTGACCCTCCCGCCCGCCGGCGTCCACGAGAAGGCGCGAGGGACGCCGCTCGCATCCTCGTACCACCCGACGACCTGACCGCTCTCGCTCACGTCCACAGGCTCGCCGACGGCGCTCGCCTCGAGGCTGAGCCGTCCGAGGTCGACCATTCCACCGGCTTCGGTCCACGAAAACATGGATCTCGCCGGAGCCGGGAGTTCCTCCGGCAACGTGGCTCCGACCGACCACCTGGCAACTCCACCCCATCTCGCGTCCGTACAACCGGCCCCCGACTGTCGCCGGCTTCGGCCCGCCGACCGCGGTCGCGGGCGCGACGGTGAGGATCACCGGCAGCAACCTGCTCGGCACCAGCGCGGTCAGCTTCAACGGCAGGCAAGCCCTGATCCTCAGCACCACCGCGACGAAGCTGAAGGTGCTCGTCCCCGCCGGCGGCAGCGACGGCCCGATCACCCTCACCACCCCCGGCGGCACCGCCGCCGCCGCCCAGTCGTTCGTCTACAAGCCATCGCTGCCGCCGACGGTCACCGCGATCAGCCCGACCACGGCCGTCGCCGGCGCCACCCTGAGCATCACCGGCAGCAACTTCCTCGGAACGACCAGCATCACCGTAAACGGCAAGCGAGCCACGATCACCAGCACGACCAGTACCAAGCTCAAGGCCACCGTCCCGAGCCCCTAGGATTGCGCCGATGCGGGCGCTCGGGCTTGAAGAAGCGGCTTGACGTCTTGCTCGTCGAGCGCGGGCTTGCCGAGAGCCGCGCGCAGGCGCAAGCGCTGATCCTCGCCGGGCTCGTCCCGGGTCACTCGAAGGCTGGCGAGCAGGTGGACGAGGAGGCCGAGCTCGCCGTCGAGCGCACGGTGCCGTACGTCTCACGGGGTGGTGAGAAGCTCGCGAACGCGCTGGACGCCTTCGGGGTCGACCCGAGCGGGCTCGACTGCCTCGACGTCGGCGCCTCGACCGGCGGCTTCACGGACGTCCTGCTCCAGCGCGGCGCCGCGCGAGTCGTGGCCGTCGACGTCGGCTACGGGCAGCTCCACCCGCGGCTGCGGGCCGATCCCCGCGTCGTCGTGCTCGAGCGCGTCAACGCGCGCGAGCTGACCGAGCTGCCCTTCGCGCCGGCGCTCGTCGTCTGCGACGTCTCGTTCATCTCGGTGCGGCTCGCGCTCGCGCCGGCGCTCCGACTCGCCGCGCCCGGCTGGCACGCGGTCGTCCTGGTGAAGCCGCAGTTCGAGGCTGGGCGCCGTGAGGTCGGGAAGGGCGGAGTGGTCCGCTCGCGCGGGACACGCGCGAGAGTGGTACGGGTGGTTGCCGAAGCGGCTCTCGTTTGGGGTGCGCAGACGGTGGGCGTCGTAGACTCGGGGCTTCCCGGGCCGAAGGGAAACCGTGAGCTCTTCCTCCACCTCCTCCACTGCCCGAACCCAGCGCTCCCCGACGAGCTCGACGGGTGGATCGATGCAGCGGTCGGCTGAGCCGGCGCGCCGGATCGCGGTCGTCAGCCACGGCGACCCGGAGCGCGTCCGCGAGGCCATCTCGCGCCTGGAGGCGGTCGCTTCGAGCGCCGGTGTCGAGATCGTCGACGGGGACGACGTCGATCTCGCGGTCGTCCTCGGCGGTGACGGGACGATGCTCCGCGCCCTCCATCGTTTCCTCGGAACCGACGTACCCGTGATCGGCGTCAACTTCGGTCGGGTCGGGTTCCTGTCGGCGATGCCGCCGCAGGGGCTCGAGGACGGCCTCGTGCGCGCGTTCGCGGGCGAGCGGCGCATTGTCGAGCTGCCGACGCTGGAAGTCGACGTCGACGGCGTCGCGGGTGTCGGCGTCAACGACGTCGTGTGCGCGAGCGGAGCTGTCGGCCGGATGGTCGAGCTGTCGTGGGCCGTCGGCGGGGAGGACCTGGGCATCCAGCCGTGCGACGGGATCATCTGCGCGACGGCGACCGGGTCGACCGCGTACAACCTCTCGGCCGGCGGGCCGGTCCTCGTCTGGGGGTTGGATGCGATGGCCGCCACATTCGTCTCGCCCCATTCGCTGCACGCGCGACCGCTCGTCGTGCCCCGCGGCCTCGATCTGACGATCCGGAACGAAACGCGAGGGGCCTCTGCGAATGTGACCGCAGACGGGCTCGAGGTGGGGGAGCTGGCGCCTGGTCGGGAGGCTCTCATCCGCCTCGGCGAGCGGCGAGCGCTGCTCGCGCTGCTGCCCGAGATGACGTTCTTCCGCCGTTACCGCGAGACCTTTGCTTCGTAGCCTGCGGATCGAGAACCTCGTCCTGATCCGGGAGGCCGAGCTGGCGTTCGCACCCGGGCTGAACGTGATCACGGGCGAGACGGGCGCGGGGAAGACGATCCTCGCCCAGGCGATCGGCCTGCTCCTCGGCGCGAAGGGCGACGCCGCGTCCGTGGGGCCGGGGGGAGCGGACGCGTACGTGGAGGCCGAGTTCGAGGTGTCCGGCGGCCTGCTCGAGGAGGAGCCGTTCGAGGCGCTGCTCGAGCTGCGGCCTGAGGACGAGGAGGGCGTCGTCCTCGCGCGGCGGATCACCGCCGACGGCCGGACACGCGCGTATGCCTGGGGTCGGAGCGCCGCACGAGAGGACGTGGCCGCAGTCGGGGAGCGGCTGCTCGCGATGTCGGGCCAGTTCGAGCAGCGACGGCTGGCGCGGCCGGCGTATCAGCTGGCGGTGCTCGACTCGTTCTCCGGCGAGGAACAGCTTCGGCGGCGCGGCGACGCACGGACGGCGTGGCGCGAGCTCGGCGTCGCGCGGAAGCGTTACGAGGAGCTGACGCTCGACGCCGCCGCCGCGGAGGCGCGGCTGGCCGAGCTCCGGGCGCTGGTCGAGGACACGGCCGGCCTGGAGCCGGGCCTCGAGGACTCGTTGCGCGAGGAGCGAGAGCGCCTCCGGCACATGACCGAGCTCGTCGAGGGCGCCGCCGGTGCGGCGGAAGCCCTCGACCCGGAGGACGGCGACGGCGCCGCCGACCTCACCGCGGCGGCCGAGCGTGCGCTTGCACCCGTCGAGCGTCTCGCGCCCGAGCTCGAGCGCGCGGCGGACGAGCTGCGCGACGCCGAGCTCAGGCTGCGGGAGGCGGCGAGCGCGCTGCGCTCCTTCCTCACCCTGCTTGAGGCGGACCCGGGCCGGCTCGAGGAGGTGGAGGCGGAGCTGGAGCGCCTGGCCGAGGCGCGGCGGCGCTTCCGCTGCGAGTCGTACGAGGAGCTGCTGGCGCGAGCGGCCGAGGCCCGCGCCGAGCTGGACGCGCTGGAGGGTGGCCTCGATCCGGCGGCCGCCGCCCGCGAGGCGCTCGCGGAGGCAGAGGCGCGAGTGGAGGAGCTGGCCCGTGCGCTGCGGCGGGCGCGGGAGCAGGCGGCCGGGCAGTTCGCAGACGCCGTCGCGACAGAGCTCCAGGGAATGGGGATGGGAGAGGGCAAGTTCCGCGTGGAGCTCCGCGAGCGTGCGCCGAGCCCCGCCGGCGCCGACGAAGCCGTCTTCCTGATCCGGCCGAACCGCGGCCTGCCGTTCGCGCCGGTTGCCGAGACCGCCTCCGGCGGCGAGCTCTCCCGCATCGCACTGGCGATCGCGGCCGTTGGAGGAGGGGAGACGATGGTCTTCGACGAGATCGACGCCGGGATCGGCGGTCAGACGGCGCACGGAGTCGCAGAAACGCTCGCCAGGCTCGCACGGAGCGCGCAGGTCGTGACGATCACTCACCTCCCGCAGATCGCGAGCCGTGCCGACCGGCACTTCCGCGTCGAGAAGGTGCCCGGCGACCCGACGCACACACGCATCGAGGAGCTCTCCCAGGCGGAGCGCCGCGAGGAGATCGAGCGTATGCTCGGCGGCGCCGACTTCCTAGCCACTCTCGCCAGGGGCGAGACCGGCTAGCTGGAACTGATGAACGGGCGCGATCTCACAGCCACAGCTAGCGCTTTCGCGACAGCGAAAGCGCGGGTGACGCGCTCGCCGCTGATCGAATTCACCGGCACGGCGAAAATGGATAAGAGGACGAAGCGGCTCGTGCACCGCCTCGGCGAGAACGACATCGCCGTCGTCGACCACGCCGAGCTCGACCGGGTGTCGGCCGAGGAGCTGCTCGAGACGGGGGTGCGCGTCGTCGTCAATGTCGCGGACTCGCTCTCGGGCCGGTACCCGAACCCGGGGCCGCTGCTGCTCGTGCGCGGCGGCGTGACGCTGATCGACGCGCCCGGTGCGCCGCTCTTCGAGGAGCTCTCGGAAGGCGAGCAGCTGACGGTCCGCGGCGCGAGCATCTTCCGGAACGGAACCTGTCTCGCCAGCGGCCGGATGCGGAACGAGCGGGAGCTCGAGGGGGCGCTCGCGGAGCTGCACGGCCGGGTGACCGACTCGCTCTCCCAGTTCGCGGAGAACACGCTCGAGCATCTACGAGCGGAGGGGAGCCTCCTCGCCGAGGGGATCGACTTCCCCCTCCTCCAGACCCGGTTCCGCGACCGACACGCGCTCGTCGTCGCGCGCGGGCCCGGACACAAGCGCGACCTGCGCATCGTGCGGCCGTACATCCGCGACTTCAAGCCGGTGCTCGTCGGCGTCGACGGCGGCGCGGATGCCCTGCTGGAGGCCGGCTACAAGCCCGACGTGATCGTCGGGGATCTGGACTCGGTCTCGGACGAGGCCCTGCGCAGCGGCGCCGAGGTGCTCGTGCACGCCTACCGGGGGAACGGCAGCGCGCCCGGGGCAGTCCGCCCCCAGGCGCTCGGCATCCCGTACCAGGTCGTGCCAGCGATGGGCATCAGCGAGGACGTGGCGCTCCTGCTCGCGCACGAGAAAGGCGCGGAGCTGATCGTCGCCGTCGGGACGCACTTCAACCTGATCGAGTTTCTCGAACGAAACCGCGCAGGCATGTCCTCCACGTTCCTCACGCGGTTGCGGGTCGGGGAGATCCTCGTCGACGCGAAGGGCGTCTCGCAGCTCGTGTCGAGGCGCTACGAGCTGTGGCCGCTCGCGGTGCTCGGCGCGACCGGGCTCGGCGCGGTCGTGGTCTCCGTCCTCCTGTCGCCGGGGGTCCGGCACCTGATCGAGCTGATCGTGCTGCGCGTGCGCGAGTGGCTCGGCCTCGGCTGAGCGGCGCTATCGCTCGCCGCGGCTGATCTTCTCGCGCAACGCTTGCCTTTCTTCCGGCGTCGCAGGGGGCATCCAACGCACCCAGTAGCGCTTCCAGCCCACGTGAGGCTCAAACCGGTACGGCGGCTTGCTCGAGCCCGGTCCGACCTGTCGCGACGGCGGCCACCATCCGACCGCCATCAACACGTGCCTTTTCGGCCGCTTCCTGGCGCCCATCAGTCCGGGTAGTGGATCTCGCCCCAGGTGCTCTCATACCGCCCCATCGCGTCATTGATTCTACGGATGAGCTCGAAGGCGAAGCCGATGGGAATCCGGACCCGCGAGACGACTACCAGCTCGCCGCCGCCTTCGGGTTCGTCTGTGAACGCCGCAAAGTCGAGCGTCAAGTCGTAGGCCGTGAACCAGACTGCTGCCGCGTGCGCGCAGGCGCCGAGCTCGTGCATCGGCGGAACGTCGAACGGCAACTCCTCGCTGGTCAAGGCACCGACCGTAGCGGCGAAAATCATCCGCGTGGGTGACGGAAACCGCGCGAAAACGTCGTGATCAGCCGGGCCTCACGCGAGCTCCTCGCGGCACGCGACGACGCGTGGAGCTTCGTCGCCGAGCCGTTCCACCTCCCGGACTGGTGGCCGGGCGTCGGCGGCGTCCAGCCGGACCGCCGCGGGTCGGCGGCCGGCGCGCGGTGGCAGGTGATCTCGAGCCACGAGCCGACGCTCTTCCGGCGGCCGGAGTCGACCGGCACGCTCGTCGTCACCGCCGCCGACCGCCCGCGCCTCTTCGCGTTCCAGCTCGTCGCCGAGAAGCTCGACGTCCGCGTCGAGCTCGAGGCGACGGCGGCCGACCGCACCGCGGCCACGGTCACCGTCGAGGGGCCGTGGCTGATCGCCTACCGGCGGACGCTCGCACGCCGCGCGGTGGATCGCCTGCACACCCTCTGCCAGACCGCGGCGTCGCTGGCCGATTGAGCGGCCGGCCCGCGATCGAGCCGAGAACGGCTCGTCTCCTCCTTCGGCAGTGGCGTGCCTCCGACCGCGAGCCGTTCGCGGCGATGAACGCGGACCCGGCGGTGATGGAGTTCTTCCCCGCGCCGCTGACCAGGGCTGAGAGTGACGCGCTGGCGGATCGCGCGCAGGCCGCACTGGCACAGCAGGGTTGGGGGCTGTGGGCGGTCGAGGTCGTCGGCGGCGCGGCGTTCATCGGCTTCGTCGGGCTCGCCGAACGGCGGTTCGAAGCGCACTTCACGCCTGCGGTCGAGGTCGGCTGGCGTCTCGCCCGCGCACACTGGGGCCGCGGCTACGCGACCGAGGCCGGCGAGGCCGCGCTGACGGTCGGATTCGAGGACGTCGGTCTCGACGAGATCGTGTCGTTCACCGCCGTCGCCAACCTCCGCTCGCGCCGGGTGATGGAGCGGCTCGGGATGACGCACGACCCAGCGGACGACTTCGACCATCCGTTTCTCGACGCTGACGACCCGTTGCGGCGGCACGTCCTCTACCGGTTGGGGCGCGAGCAAAGGCGTCGCCGGATGGCCGTTCCTAGATGATGCTTCAGAGGTGTTCGACCTTCGCTACCACGTCGCCTCGCTGGTCGCCGTCTTCCTCGCCCTGATCATCGGGATCGTCGTCGGCGTCGGCATCTCGGGGAAGGGCTTCGTCAGCGACAGCGAGCGCTCGCTCCTGAACCAGCAGATCGCCGACCTGCGCGGCCGCCTCGACTCGGCGACCCGGCGCAGCACGGAGCTCGCCCGCGCGCAGCGAGCCGCCCAGACGTTCGTCGCCGACGCGTATCCGACGTTGATGGCCGGCCGCATGGCCGGCATCCGGATCGCGCTCGTCTTCGTCGGGCACATCGACGGCCGGACGCGGTCGCTCGTCGAGCAGGCGCTGGACGATGCCGGCGGTGAGCCGCCTCTGCGCGTCAGGGCGCTGAAGCTGCCGGTCGAGGCGGCCGACCTGCACAAGGCGCTGAACCCGAGGCCCGCCCTCGCGTCGCTCGCGACGGAACGGCGCGTGGGCGAGCTCGGGCGGCGACTCGCCCAGGAGATCGTGACCGGCGGCGACGCTCCGCTGTGGCGGCTCCTCTCCGCGAACCTGATCGAGGAGCGCTCCGGCAACGACGGCCCGCCGGTCGATGCCGTCGTCGTCGCGCGGACGGTGCCGCCGCAGTCGGGGGTGACGGCACGCTTCCTCGAAGGCCTCTACGCGGGCCTCGCCTCGAGCGGCGTCCCGGCGGTCGGCGTCGAGCGGACGAAGGCCGCGGACTCCGCAGTCGAGGCATTCGCGAAGCGGGAGCTCTCGACGGTCGACGACCTCGACACGCCGGCCGGGCGATTGGCGCTCGTCCTGCTCCTGGGCGGGGCAACCCCGGGCCAGTACGGCGTGAAGCAGACGGCCGACGACGGCATCCTGCCGCCGATCGCCCCGCTCGCCGCCGCGAGTGGCTGAGCGGCTCTCCGTCCTCGTCCCCGCACGCGACGAGGAGGAACGGATCGCAGCGACGGTCGCCGCGCTGCGCGAGCAGTTCCCGCAGGCAGAGGTGATCGTCGCCGACGACGGCTCCCGCGACGGCACCGCGCAGGCAGCCGAGGCTGCCGGGGCCCGCGTTCTGAGGCTGCCTCGGCGCGGAAAAGGACAGGCGCTGGCGCTCGCGGAGCAGGCCGCCGCGCCCGGGCCGATCCTCCTGTGCGACGCCGACCTCCGCGGCGATCTGCGGCCGCTGCTCGAGACCGGTGCGGACCTCGCCGTCGCCGCCTTCGCCGAGCGGGTCGGCGGCGGCTTCGGCCTGGCGAAGCAGGCGACGCGGGCGCTGTTGCGACTGGCCACGGGCCGCGACCTGCGCGAGCCGCTTTCCGGCCAGCGTGCGCTCTCGCACGGGGCCAGGCGCCGGTGCTTCCCGCCCGCCGCCGGCTTCGGCTGCGACGCGTGGATCACGCTCGACGGGCTCGGCGCGGGGCTGTCCGTGGCGGAGGTCGAGCTGCCGCTCCGCCACCGGCCGACGCGCCGCGACCTCGGCGGCTTCCTCCACCGCGGCCGGCAGCTCCGTGACGTCCTGCTGGCGCTCGGCCCGGTCGCCGTCAACCACCGCGGGCTCAGGCTGCCGCTCGTCGGCTGGCTCACCGGGGCCCTCGAGCCGCGCGTCGCCGCCGTCTCGGCGCTAGGCCTTGCCGACGACCTGTTCGGCGGCGCCGAGCGCGGCTTCGCCGAGCACCTCCGCCGTCGCCGCACCACCGGCGTGCTGAAGCTCGTCGGGATCCCGCTGGTCGGCCTGCTCGCGACCCGCCGCCTCTCGGGCGGCATCGTCGTCGGCCTCGCGGCCAACGCCCTCAACCAACTCGACACGAAGCCCGGCCGGGCGCTGAAGGCCTACGCCCTTGCCGCCGTCCCGCTCCGGGCGCCGCTTCTGCCCGCCGTCATCCTTGCTCCCTACGATCTTCGAGAGATGGCGATGCTGGGCGACTCGGGGTCGAACGCGCTGGGCGCGCTGCTAGGCTTGAGTTCCGTGGGTCGTTTCACGGGCCGGAGCGGGTGGCTGGCGATCGGAGCGCTGGCCGGGCTCAACCTCCTCGGCGAACGTCGGTCTCTCGGCGAGCTGATCGAGCGGGCGCCGATTTTGCGCTTCATCGACGGCCTGGGCCGGAGCGCCTCGTGAGCGGCGGATCCGCGAAGTACGTCTTCGTCACCGGCGGCGTCGTCTCGTCGCTCGGCAAGGGGATCACCGCCGCGTCGCTCGGCCGCCTGCTGAAGGCGCGCGGCCTGAAGGTCGACGTTCAGAAGTTCGACCCGTACCTGAACGTCGACCCGGGGACGATGAGCCCCTTCCAGCACGGCGAGGTGTTCGTCACAGAGGACGGCGCCGAGACCGACCTCGACATCGGCCACTACGAGCGCTTCCTCGACCAGAACCTCTCGCGCAACGCGAACCACACCGCCGGCGCGATCTGGGACCGCGTGCTGCGCAAGGAGCGCAAGGGCGACTACCTCGGCAAGACCGTGCAGGTGATCCCGCACATCACGGACGAGATCAAGGAGCGGATCCGCCGCTCGGCCGAGCAGAGCGACTGCGACGTCGTGATCAGCGAGATCGGCGGCACGGTCGGCGACATCGAGTCGCTGCCGTTCCTCGAGGCGATCCGCCAGTTCCGCCGCGAGGCGGGCGCGGCGAACGTGCTCTACATCCACGTCACGCTCGTCCCGTTCGTCGACTCCGCCGGCGAGCTGAAGACGAAGCCGACGCAGCACTCGGTGAACGAGCTCCGCCGCATCGGTATCCATCCCGACATCGTCGTGTGCCGCTCGCGCGACGCGATCTCGGCGGACGTCCGCGACAAGATCGCCCTCTTCGCCGACGTCGAGCCGAACGAGGTGATCGCGAACGAAGACGTCTCCGACGTGTACCTCGTCCCGGCCGTGCTCCAGGAGCAGGGACTCGACGACCTCGTCTGCGAGAAGCTCGGGCTCCCCGCCGCGACCGCCGAGCTCGGCGAATGGCTGCAGCTGACCGAGCGCATCCGGCAGCGCGACCTCGAGGTCACGATCGGGCTCGTCGGCAAGTACGTGAAGCTCCACGACGCCTACCTCTCGGTCCACGAGGCGCTGAAGCACGCCGGCATCCACCACGGCTGCCACGTCGGCGTGCGCTGGGTGGATGCCGAGGGGATGTCCGTCGAGGAGGCGCGGCGCGAGCTCGCGCAGGTGGACGGCGTGCTCGTCCCCGGCGGCTTCGGCTCGCGCGGCTGGGAGGGGAAGATCCTCGCCTGCCGTGTCGCGCGGGAGCAGGAGATCCCGTACCTCGGGATCTGCCTGGGGATGCACGTCGCCGTCTCGGAGTTCGCCCGCCATGTCGTCGGCCTGGAAGGAGCCAACTCGACCGAGATGGACCCGGAGACGCCGTACCCGGTGATCGATCTGCTCCCCGAGCAGAAGGAGGTCGAGGACCTCGGCGGGACGATGCGGCTCGGCGCCCAGGCCGTGGAGGTCGCGCCCGACACGCGCGCGCTGGCCGCCTACGGCGAGGCGGTGATCCACGAGCGCCACCGCCACCGCTACGAGGTGAACAACCACTACCGCCAGGCGATCGTCGACGCGGGACTGGTCGTCTCCGGGACGTTCCAGGCGGGTCGCCTGGTCGAGGTCGTCGAGCTGGCCGACCACCCGTGGTTCGTCGCCAGTCAGTTCCACCCGGAGTTCAAGTCGCGGCCGACGCGCCCGGCGCCGCTGTTCCGCGACTTCGTCGGCGCCGCCCACGATCGCGCCCGCGCACGCCAGGGCGTCGCCGCCGCCACTCGCTGACTACGATCCGCGCTCGAATGAGCGCGCTGGATCTCTTTCTCGAGCTGGCGGCGCTGCCTTCGCCGCCGGGGAAGGAGCGCGCGGTCGCCGACCGGGTGACGGCGGAGCTGCGCGAGCTCGGGCTCGACGTCGACGAGGACGACGCCGGCAGCCGCATCGACGGGACGGCCGGGAACCTCTATGCGCGCCTCCCGCCGACGGCGGAGGGAACGCCGATCTTCCTCTGCGCGCACCTGGACACCGTTCAGCCGACGGGGGAGATCGAGCCGGTCGTCGAGGACGGCGTCGTCCGGAACGCCGCCGGGACGATCCTGGGCGCGGACAACAAGTCGGCGGTGGCGACGATGGTCGAGGCGACCCGGCGGGTCGTGCGCGATCGGCGCCCGCACGCGGGGATCGAGCTGGTGTTCACGCCGATGGAGGAGGTCGGGCTGCGCGGCGCAGAGGCGTTCGACTGCGGCCGGCTCGCGGCGCAGATCGGGTTCGTCTACGACCAGGCCGGGCCGATCGGCGAGGTGATCCTCGGCGCCCCGCACGCGGCGGTGCTCGCGATCACCTTCCGCGGCCGAGCCTCGCATGCCGGGATCGCGCCCGAGGAGGGGCGGTCCGCGATCGCGGCCGCGGCGCGCGCGATCGCCGACATGAGGCTCGGCCGGCTCGACGAAGAGACCTCGGCGAACGTGGGAACGATCGAGGGCGGGGTCGCCCGGAACATCGTGCCCGACCGCTGTTCGATTTCAGCCGAGGCGCGCTCCCACGACGAGGCGAAGCTCGCCGACGTCGTCCAGGAGCTTCTCGACGCGTGCACCTTCGCGGCCTCGCTGACCGGCTGCGAGGTGGAGACGGAGGTCGACCGAAGCTACCGCGGCTACCGGTTCCGGCGCGACGACGAGCCGGTCCGGCTGGCGCGCGGCGCGCTCGAGCGCGCCGGCGTGGAGCCGTTCTTCACGCTCTCCGGCGGCGGCGCCGACGCCAACGTCTTCAACCTGCGCGGCCTCGCCTGCGTCAACCTGGCCAACGGGATGGCGGAGATCCACAGCCCGCAGGAGCACATCGCCGTCGACGACCTCGAGACGATGGTCGACGTCACGCTTGCACTCGTCGACGAGGCGCGTGCCGCTTAGCCTCCGTCGCGGCGTCGTCACGGCGGTGCTCGAGCGCCACGAAGGGCTGGTGCGGCTCGAGGTCGACGGCGAGCCCTGTGTCGCCTACCCGCCGCTGACGGGGCCGGTTGCGCTCCGGGACGACGTCGTCATCAACACGCAGGCCGGGCAGCTCGAGCTGGGCAGCGGCGGCTTCGACATCCTCTACGTCAACCTGACCCGCGGGCTCGACCGGCGACCGGAGCCCGGCGCGCACGTGATGCTCCTGCCGTACTCGCCGCTCCAGACGGCCGTGCGGCACGCCGAGGAAGACGGGACGCTCGCGGAGTCGCTGGACGGCATGCCGGTCGTGTGCTGCTCGCTGCACAGCCAGGTCGCGCCGGTGTGCGCCGGGCTTGCCGGGGCGCGGGTTGCGTATGTGCAGCTGGGCGGTGGTGCGCTGCCGGTTGCGCTCTCGGACGCGCTCCGCGCGCTGCGGACACGTGGTCTCGTCGAGACGCTGGTCGCGGTCGCGCCGTGCTTCGGCGGTAACGCGCAGTCCGTCACGGTCGCCTCCGCTCTGGCCTGGGCCAAGCGTCAGGGCCACGACGCGGCGGTGTGCTCGACCGGGCCGGGGATCGTCGGGACGGCCACCTCGCTCGGCCACGGAGGCCTGGCGGCGGCGGAGGCGGCGAATGCCGCTTCCGCCCTCCGCGGCCGACCGGTCGTCGCGGAACGGGTCTCCGAGGCGGACGAGCGCGAGCGCCACCGGGGACGCTCCCACCACACCGACGCAGTCCTCCGCCTGGCGCTCGGCGACGTCGACGTCGGTCGCGACGGCGAGGGCTGGCGCGAGGCCTGCGCAGGGCTGCCGCTCTCGCACATGGGCCGCGGCCCCGACGAGGATCCGGCGTTCTTCGCAGCGGCGTTCGCGGCGGGCCGTCACGCACTGAGGCTGCTCGGATGAGGCCCTCGGCGACCAAGAAGGTGTGGGAGGGGAAGCTCCTCTCGGTCGTGGTCGAGAGCTGGGGCGAGTATGAGCGCGAGATCGTCGAGCACCCCGGCGCCGTCGTGATCGTCGCGGTCGATCGGGAGGACCACGTCACGCTCGTGCGGCAGCTGCGCGAGGCGACGCGGCAGGAGCTGCTCGAGCTGCCGGCAGGGACGCGCGAGCCCGGTGAGCCGCCGCTCGAGACCGCGCGCCGCGAGCTCGCCGAGGAAACGGGCCTGACCGGGGGCGAGTGGCGCGAGGTCGCCGGCTTCTGGACGGCTCCGGGCTTCTGCCGCGAGCGGATGACGCTGTTCGTCGCCGAGGGCGTCGAGCCCGGCCCCGCCCGGCCGGAGGCGGACGAGAAGCTCGAGCTCGTGCGCTGGCCGGTCGCCGAGATCGACTCGCACCTGCACGAGATCCAGGACGCGAAGACGCTCGCGGGTCTCCTGCTCTACCTCAGGGGGTAAGGTCCGGCCGCTCCGATGAAGATCGGCGTCGTCAAGGAGATCAAGGCAGACGAGTATCGCGTCGCGCTGACGCCCGCCGGCGCACGGGAGCTCGTCCGCAGAGGGCACGATGTGCTCGTCGAGACGGGCGCGGGGGAGGGGAGCGCGTTCACCGACGACCTCTACGCGGCGATGGGCACGCGGCTCGCGTCGGCGGAAGAGGTCTGGGCCGAGGCCGAGCTGCTCCTCAAGGTCAAGGAGCCGCTCCCCACCGAGTACGCGCTGATCCGCGAGGGGCAGATCCTCTTCACCTACCTCCATCTCGCGGCCAGCCGGGAGCTGACGGAGGCGCTCGTGGCGAGCGGCGCCGCCTGCGTCGCCTACGAGACGGTGGAGCTCCCGAACGGGGCGCTGCCGCTGCTGGCGCCGATGAGCGAGATCGCCGGCCGGCTTGCCGCCCAGGCCGGCGCGTACTTCCTCGAGAAGCCGCTCGGCGGGCGCGGCCTCCTGCTCGGCGGCGTCGCCGGCGTCGCGCCGGGCAAGGTCCTGGTCATCGGCGGCGGGATCGTCGGCTACAACGCCGCAGTCATTGCGATCGGCCTGGGCGGGAACGTGACGATCCTCGAGCGCTCGATCGACCGCATGCGCCACCTGGACGAGATCCTGTCGGGACGCGTCAGCCTGGTCATGTCCTCGACCCTCCAGATCGAGGAGTCGATCGGCGAGGCGGACCTCGTCATCGGCGCTGTGCTCATCCCGGGCGCGCTGGCGCCCAAGCTGATCACGCGCGACATGCTCGGCGACATGCGGCGCGGCGCCGTCTTCTGCGACGTCGCGATCGACCAGGGCGGTTGCGCGGAGACATCCCGGCCGACGACGCACAGCGAGCCCGTCTACGTCGTCGAAGGCATCACGCACTACTGCGTCGCCAACATGCCCGGCGCAGTCCCGATCACGTCGACGAAGGCGCTCACGAACGCGACGCTGCCGTACGTGGAGGCGATCGCGGACCACGGTCTCGCCGAGGCGGTCGCGCGCGACCCGGCGCTGGCTCACGGCGTCAACGTGCTGCACGGCAAGGTCGCGTACCGGGCGGTCGCCGAGGCACACGGCCTCGAGTACTCGCCGCTCGAGGACCTGCCGCTCTCTCGCGTCTAGCCCGTCGGCTGCTGCGGCTTGTCGCGCGTGGGTGAGATCCGGACCATCGCCGCAGTCACCGCCGCGGCAAGCCCGATCACCGCGATGACGTAAATCGCCACACCGAGGACGTCCAGGACCGTCTTCACCTGCCTCGTAGAATAGCCTCGTGCCACGCGCGTGCGTGATCGTGCTGGACGCAGTCGGCGCGGGGGCATTACCGGATGCGGCCGAATTCGGCGACGAAGGGTCGGACACGCTCGGTAACGTCGCCCGAGCCGTCGGCGGCCTCGACCTGCCCAACCTCGAGGCGCTCGGCCTCGGCAACGTCGAGCCGCTTGAGGGCTGCCCGCCGCAGCCGGGCGCGCCTGCGGTCGCCGGTCGCCTCGTCGAGCGCTCGAAGGGCAAGGACACGACGCTCGGCCACTGGGAGCTGATGGGGATCGTCACGCCGCAGCCGCTGCCGACGTACCCGCACGGCTTTCCGCACGACGTGATCGACCCGTTCATGCACCGCACGGCCCGGGGCGTGATCGGAAACCGGCCCGCGTCGGGAACGGAGATCATCCAGGAGCTCGGCGAGGAGCATCAGCTGACGGGCAAGTGGATCGTGTACACGTCGGCGGACTCCGTCTTCCAGATCGCCGCCCACGAGGAGACGATCCCGCTCGAGGAGCTCTACGACGGCTGCCGGATCGCGCGCGAGATCCTCACCGGCAAGCATGCGGTCGGCCGCGTCATCGCACGGCCGTTCACGGGCGATCCGGGCAACTACGAGCGCACGCCGAACCGCCACGACTTCTCGCTGGAGCCGCGGCGGCCGAACTACCTGGCGATGTTGCGCGAGGCGGGGGTCACGGTCCAGGGCGTCGGGAAGATCGGGGACATCTTCGCCGGCCAGGACATCGACGAGAGCCATCCGACGAAATCGAACGTCGAGGGGATCACGATGACCGAGCAGCTCCTGCAGCACCTCGACGAGGGCTTCATCTTCACGAACCTCGTCGAGACCGACATGCTCTGGGGCCACCGCAACGACCCGATCAACTTCCACCGCTGCCTCCAGGACTTCGACCGCCGGCTCCCGGACCTCCTCGACGCCCTCCGCTCCGGAGACCTTCTGATCCTCACCTCGGACCACGGCTGCGACCCGACGACGCCGTCGACGGACCACTCCCGCGAGCACGCGCTGCTGCTCGCGTACGTCCACGGCAAGAACGCGAACGGCCGCCGCCACGACGGCGAGTTCGCCGACGTCGGAGCGACCGTCAACGCCTGGCTCGGCGGGAAATCTCCGGGCCGGCGCCTCCCCGGACAGCCGATCGTCGAGCCGTGAGGCTGAACGACCCGGCGCTCGTCCGGCAGGAGTACGCGGATGAGCAAGGCCTCGCCGCGCGGATGGCCGTCCAGGAGTCCGCGAGCGGCCCCGATCCGTACGCGGTCGTCTTCGACGCCGTCGCCGGCTGCAACCCCGGGCGCGTCCTCGAGGTCGGCTGCGGCCGGGGCGAGCTCGCCGCGCGGATGATGCGGGAGCTGGACGCGCGTGTCGTCGCCCTCGATCAGTCCGAGCGGATGGTCGAGCTGACGCGGGAGCGCGGGGTCGAGGCGATTGTGGGCGACGTGCAGGAACTTCCCTTCAGGGACGCGACCTTCGACTGCGTCGTCGCCGCCTGGATGCTCTACCACGTGCAGGACCTGAACCGGGCGCTGCAGGAGGTGCGCCGCGTGCTCAAGCCCGCCGGGCGGCTCGTGGCGGCGACGAGCAGCGAGCGCAACCTGGCGGAGCTCTGGCGGCTGGTCGGCGAGATCGGCGCGCCCGCAGACGGCTTCACGGCCGAGAACGCCGAGTGGCCGCTCCTCCGGCACTTCACGCTCGTGCAACGCCGCGACGTCCGTGGAACGGTGACGTTTCCGGACCACGAGACGGCCCGTCGCCACATCGCCGCGGTGCCGACGCGGGCGGCGCACGCCGAGCGCCTCCCGTTCTTCCAGGGGCCGCTGCACGCCTCGCGCCGCGTCGCGGTCTTCGTCTGCGAGCCGTGACGTGATCCGGCCGGCTGAGCTGATCGAGCGCAAGCGCGACGGGCACGAGCTCGCGGCCGACGACCTGCGGGAGCTCGTCCTCGGCTACACGTGCGACGAGATCCCCGACTACCAGATGGCCGCCTTCCTGATGGCGGTCTACTTCAAGGGTCTCTCGAGTGCCGAGACCTTCGCGCTGACGGACGCGATGATCGCGAGCGGCGAGACGATCGACCTCGGCGCCGCACTCGGGCGGAAGTGCGTGGACAAGCACTCGACCGGCGGCGTCGGCGACAAGACGTCGATCGCCGTCGGCCCGATCGTGGCCGCCTGCGGCGTCCCGTTCGGGAAGATGAGCGGCCGTGGACTCGGGCACACCGGAGGCACTCTGGACAAGCTCGAGTCGATCCCGGGCTACCGCGTGGAGCTGACGACCGACGAGTTCGTCGCCCAGGTGCGCGAGGTCGGGATGGCGATCATCGGCCAGAGCGCCGATCTCGTTCCGGCAGACAAGCGGCTGTACGCGCTGCGCGACGTGACCGCGACCGTCGACAACGTGTCGCTGATCGCGGCGAGCATCATGTCGAAGAAGCTCGCCGGCGGCGCCGAGGCGATCGTGCTCGACGTCAAGGTCGGCGACGGCGCGTTCATGAAGACGATCGACGACGCCCGGGCGCTGGCCGAGGCGATGATCGAGCTCGGACGGCGCGCCGGGCGAGAGGTCGTCTGCCTGCTCACGGACATGGACCAGCCGCTCGGTCGCGCGGTCGGGAACGCGCTCGAGCTGCGCGAGGCGGTCGCGACGATCCGCGGCGACGGGCCGCCGGATTTCGCCGACCTGGTGCTCTCCTCGGTCGCCCACCTGCTCTCGTTGTCCGACCTGGGGATCGACGAGGAAGAGGGGCGGCGCCGCGCGGCGCAGGCGGTCGCCGACGGCACCGCGCTGGCGGCCTACGAGCGGTGGGTTCGGGCGCAGGGCGGCGACCCGGCGGAGGACGCGCTGCCGGCGGCGCCGGTGGTCCGCGAGGTGACCGCACCGAGCGGCGGCTGGGTCGAGCGGCTCGGCGCGATCCGCGTCGGGGTGGCGGCGTTGCATCTCGGCGCCGGCCGGCGGACGAAGGAGGACGAGATCGACCACGCCGTGGGCGTCGTCTGCCTGAAGAAGCGCGGGGACGAGGTCGCGGAGGGCGACGTCCTCGCGGAGGTGCATGCGAGGGACGACGCCCCTGCGGCCGAGGCGGCGGCCGCGGTGCTCGCCGCGTACGAGCTCGGCCCCGAGCCGCCGCGGGAGCGCCGAATCGTCCTGGACGTACTCGCGTAGGCCCGCCTCAACAGCGCCTGGCACTGTTAAGAGGTGCCGGAGCTGCCCGAGGTCGAGACGGAGCGCGGCCGGCTGGCGCCGGTGCTCGAGGGGCGGCGGCTGTCCGCGGTCCAGATCGACGACCCGCGCCTGACGCGGCCGGACGACCCGGCGCGCGTCGCCGGGCTGCTCGCCGGCCGCCGCGTCGAGCGCGTCGACCGCCGGGGGAAGTACCTGCTCCTGCGGCTCGAGGACGGCCTGACGCTGCTCGTCCACCTGCGGATGACCGGAGGCTTCCGGTACGAACCGGCGTCGCACGAGCGAGCGATCCTCGAGCTCGACGACGGAAGGCGCATCGCGTACCGAGACCTGCGCAGGTTCGGGACGTGGACCCTGCTCGAGCCGGAGGAGGCCGACGCGCACCTCGGCGTCCGGCTGGGGCCCGAGCCGCTCGGCGGCGGCTTCACGGCGTCGTTCCTCGCCGACCGGCTGTCCGGCCGTCGCGCCCCGATCAAGGCCGCGATCCTCGACCAGCGCACGGTTGCCGGTCTGGGGAACATCTACGCCGACGAGGCGCTCTGGGATGCAGGGATCCATCCACTGCGGCCGGCGGGAGAGCTTTCGGCCGGGGAGGTGGCGGCGTTACGGCGCGGGATCCGGACGGCGCTCCGGCGCGGGATCAGGCGCCAGGGCGCGGATCTCGGCGACGGCACCTACGCGGGCGGCCGGATGCAGCACGAGTTTCGGGTCTACGGCCGCCTCGGCGAGCCATGCGACCGTTGCGGGACGCCGATCGAGAAAACGCGGGCCGGTGGCCGCGGCACCTGGTTCTGCCCGTCGTGTCAGGCTTGACGGCGTTCGGGCACTGCGGCGACAATCCGCGACGCCCACCGCCGGAAGGAGTCGAGATGGCCTGGAGCATCGAGGGAACATTCTTCGAGACGTGCTCGTGCGAACTGCTCTGCCCGTGCAACGCGTCGCTCGCGCTTGGGGCGACCTACGACTACTGCAGGGTCGTGCTCGTCTTCAACATCGCCAAGGGCGACATCGAGGGCACGGACGTCTCCGGCACGCGGGTTGCCGCCGTTGCCGACACGCCGAAGGTGATGACGGACGGGAACTGGAAGCTCGGTGTCTTCGTCGACGCCTCGGACGAGCAGGCGGACAAGCTGATGGCCGTGTTCGGCGGGCAGCTGGGTGGCCCGATGGAGGCGCTCGGCC
Organism: Gaiellaceae bacterium; assembly: GCA_035274625.1. Classification (GTDB taxonomy): domain Bacteria; phylum Actinomycetota; class Thermoleophilia; order Gaiellales; family Gaiellaceae; genus DATBLE01. The sequence continues at coordinate 3,546 of DATENZ010000146.1, read as the reverse complement.
CGCTGGTCGGCGAGATGCTCGGCGTCGAGCGGACGGCGATCGAGATCAACGAGGAAGGCCTGCGGCACAGCGTCCGGATCGGCGACGCGGTCGACTTCGAGGTCGAGGACATCGTCCCGTTCGGCAGCGAAAGCGGCCAGCCCGTCCGCCTGAGCGGCATGTTCCACCCGGCCGGGTCGGAGCTGACGCTCGCGAAGACGCTCCACTGCCGGGTGAACGCCTTCGGGATCGAGTACGAGGGCAAGGGCGGGCTTTCCTCGTCCACCTTCGCCTGGGCAGCCTGAGCCTCCCCTCGCGATGAGCACGTTCCCGGCCACGCGCCCACGCCCGTTCCGCGTCACCCCGACCACGGTGCTGATCCTCGTGCTCGCAGCGGCGCTCGTGACGTGGATCGTCACGGTCAACCGGATGCGCGGGATGGACGCCGGGCCGGGCACCGACCTCGGCGGCCTCGGCTGGTACCTCGGCATCTGGGTGACGATGATGGCCGCGATGATGTTCCCGTCGGCCGCGCCGATGGTCTTCCTCTTCCAGAAGATCTCGAGCCAACGGGCGAAGCGCGGGCAGCCGTTCGTCCCGACGTGGGTCTTCGCGCTCACCTACCTCGCGGTCTGGACGGCCTACGGGCTCACGGCGTACGGGCTCTACCGGCTCGTCGTCCACTTCGACTTCGGGTTCCTCGACTGGGACCGGGGCGGGCGGTACGTCGCCGGTGGGGCGATCATCGGAGCGGGCGTGTACGAGCTGACGCCGCTGAAGTCGGTCTGTCTCCGTCACTGCCGCAGCCCGCTCCACTTCCTGCTGCACGGCTGGCGCGACGGCGTCGCCGGATCGCTGCGGATGGGGGTGAGCCACGGCGCCTACTGCGTCGGCTGCTGCTGGGGGCTGATGGTCGTGCTCTTCGCGCTCGGCGTGATGAGCCTGACCTGGATGGCGGTCGTCGCGGGGCTGATCGCGGCGCAGAAGGTGCTGCCGAAGGGCGAGTACCTACCGCGTCTCTTCGCCGTGGCGTTCGTCGGGGTCGGGATCTGGGTCGCCGCGGCACCCGGCAGCGTCCCGGGCCTGACGCTGCCGAACTCCGACGCGGCCGACCAGGCGCGCATGCGGATGATGAACATGGAGCCTTCGCCAGAGCGGACTCCGATGACGCCCTCGATGCCGATGGGGACGACCGGCGGCACGCAGATGGATCAGGGTGGGATGAAGGCGGACGAAGGCCCGATGGCGCCCTCGCCCGAGCGAACGCCGATGACGCCCTCGATGCCGATGGGCAAGAACGGCGGGATGAAGAAGCCGTAGTCCGCAGCTACGCGGCGAGGCTGTCCAGGCGGCCTGAGCGGTCGAGCGCCCAGAGCGCGTCGTAGCCGCCGATCGGCCGGTCGTCGACGAGGATCTGCGGCACCGTCCAACCGCCGGTCAGGTCCATCAGCGTTCGGCGGAAGTGCGGGTCGTCGTCGAGCGAGATCTCTTCGTACTCGAGCCCTCGCGACTGGAGGAGCGCCTTGGCGCGGACGCAGTACCCGCACCAGCGCGTGGTGTAGATCTTGATGTTGGGCATTATGGTTTTCAACGCATAATGCCGCTCGATTGTTCCGGGCCCGGCCGGACTAGACTGGCGAGGCGTGGGGCGGACATACAAGACCGAGGCCGTCGTCCTACGCTCGATCCGGTACGCCGAAGCGGACCGGATCCTCCACCTCTATACCGCCGACCGGGGCAGGATCGGCGCGATCGCGAAGGGTGTCCGCCGGACGACGTCGCGTTTCGGCGGGCGGCTCGAGCCGCTCGGCCACGTGGAGCTGGTCCTCCACCAGGGGAGCGGCGAGCTGCACACCGTCACCGGCGTGGAGCTCGTCCATTCGCACCGCGCCTCGCGGGAGGATCCGTACCGCCTGGCCGTCGGCCTGATCGGCGCCGAGGCGATGCTGCGCCTCTTCACCGAGCAGGAGGCGAACGAGCGGGCGTTCGGCGCGCTGACCCGCTTCCTCGACCTGCTCGACGCGCAGCCTGCGGGGGCGCGGCCCGATCTCGACGTGCTCGGGCTGTCCTTCCAGCTGAAGCTGCTGTGGCTGTCGGGCTATCTCCCGCACCTCGGGAGCTGCGCCGATTGCGGCTCGGACGAGCCGGCCGTGGCCTACTCGGCGCGCGCCGGCGGGACCGTGTGCGAGCGGTGCAGCGCCGGCGCCCTCACGCTTTCCCACGACGGGCTGTCCGGGATGGAGGCGCTGCTCCGAAGCCCGCTGGCCGACGCGTCCTCGGCCGGCGTGACAGAGCGCGGAGCGCGCGACGTGCTCGCGGTCGTCACGTCGTCGTACGAGGAGCACGGCGGCTTCCGGCTGCGGACGCTGGCGGGGTGATCCGACGGCTCGACGGCGGGTACGAGCTCGACGACGACGCGGCGCGCATCGACGTCGACGCCGTCCACGACTACCTCGCGAACGAGTCGTACTGGGCCCTGGGGCGGCCGCGGGAGACGGTTGAGCGGCTCGTCCGGGAGGCGACGCGGATCGTCGGTCTCTATCACCGGCGTCGGCAGGTCGGCTTCGCGCGGGCCTTCACCGACGGCGTGACGCTCACGTACCTGGCCGACGTCTACGTCTTGCCGGCACACCAGGGCCGGGGTCTCGGCGTCGAGCTCGTGCGCGAGATGGTCGAGAACGGGCCGCTCGCCGGGGCGCGGTGGGTCCTGCACACGACCAACGCACACGACCTGTACCGCAGATTCGGCTTCGCGGCGCCGTCCGAGAAGCTGATGGAGCGTCCGCCTGCTGCGTAGGCGTCTGCTCACCGCCGCCGTCGCGGCTTCGGTGGCGGTCGCGTTCGCCGACTCGTCGATCGTCGTTCTCGCGCTGCCGAACCTGTACGGCGCCTTCGACACCTCGATCGTCGGCGTGTCGTGGGTGATCACGTCGTACAACGTCGTCGTCGCGGTCGCGGCCCTGGGCGCCGTGGCGTTGGCGCGGCGGCTGAGCCCGCGTGCAGTTGTCCGGAGCGGCCTCGTCCTGTTCACCGCCGGGTCCGTCGGCTGCGCATGCGCCTGGAGCCTCGCCGCGCTGATCGCCTTCCGTTGCGTGCAGGGTCTCGGCGGAGCGCTCTTTCTCGTCGCCTCGCTGGCGCTGCTCTCCGCGCTGACGGGCTCGAGGGAGCACGGGGTCGGGCGTTGGACGGCGGTTGCGCTCCTCGGTGCCGCGACCGGCCCGTTCCTCGGCGGCGTCCTGACGCAGGTCTTCGACTGGCGCGCGATCTTCGTCGCTCAGGCGCCCGTCGCCGCCGTGGCGCTGCTGGCGACGCGCGGGTCGCTCTCGCTCGAGCGGGAGACGCCGCCAGGGCGGCTGCGCCGGCGAGGAGCGCTCGCAGCCGACGCGGCCCTCGGCCTGGTCTTCGCGGCGCTCGTCGGTGCGTTGTTCCTCGCCGTGCTGCTCGTGATCACGGTGTGGGGGCTCGACCCGATCGAAGGGGCGCTCGTCGTCAGCGCGCTGCCGCTCGCCTCGGTCGTCACGCGGCCGTTGGGACGCGGCGTGGCGACGCCGGCGGCGGTTGCGGGCG
>DATENZ010000145.1:0-23939 GCA_035274625.1 Gaiellaceae bacterium | reverse complement strand
GGATCGGCACCGGCGCGACGCAGGTGGCCGTGCTCGCGCCCGCGGGCCGGCCGCGCGCGGTCGTTGTCTACATCCACGGCTGGGGCGACCTGTCCCCGGCGGGGAAGCCGTGGCTCGCCCACCTGCGCAGTCGAGGCGACGTCGTCGTCTACCCGCGCTACCAGCTGAACATCTACGACTCGACCCAGGCGACGATCGCTCATCTCGCCGCCGGACTCCGGCGTGCGTTCGCGGACCGATCGTTGCGCGGACTCCCGGTGATCACGGTCGGGTACTCCTGGGGCGCGAAGCTCGTCTTCGACTACGCGGTGAATGCGCGGCGGTGGGGGCTTCCTGTACAGCGGGCGGTGATGAGCGTCTTCCAGCCCTCGGTCTACTACGGCGGCCCGCCCCGCGGGCGGCTTCCGCCCGGGATCCGTGTGCTCCTGGTGTCCGGCGACCGCGACGATCGCGCTGCGTCGTCCGCGTACCGCGTCTGGCTGCGGTCGTATCCGAAGTCGCTGTGGCGGTTCCAGCTCGTCAGGTCGGTCGGCGCGTGGGTCGCCGGGCACGACGCGCCGTCGCGAACCGACGCTCGCGCGCGCAGCGTCTTCTGGGCGCCGCTCGACGCGGTCGTCGCGCGGTTCGCGCGCTAGCCGTAGGTGTGCTGGTCGCGCCAGACGCGCCACATCGAGAACCCGCACATCCCGAGGACGGCGACGAAGATGACGGCGTCCAGGCCGGTCTCGTCCAGGAACGACAGGGCGCCGATGTCCGCAACGATCAGGAGCGCGGCTCCGTAGAACACCCACTGCGCGCGCGCCGGCCACATCCCGATCTCGCCCCGCCGCTCGCGCCAGACGAGGTAGATGAAGAACGCGATCGCGAGCAGGAAGGCGATCCGCGCGATCAGGTACAGGGCGTCGAGCGTCGCCTGCAGCTGGAGCACGACGATCACGAGCGAGACCAGGGCGATGATCAGGAACCCGCGCAACGTCGGGTTGATCCGGCTCATCGCCCCAGGGTAGCTGCAGCCTCCGCGCGGATCGTTATCGTGCCCCGCGTGCGGCTTTCGAGCGTCGCCAACAAGGTTCTGCGGCCGGCCGGGCTCGAGCTCCGGCGTGTACCGCACCCTGTGCCGGCGGCCGCGCCGGCGCCAGCGGCCGAGGGGGACGAGAAGGGCGCGCGGGAGACGAAGCGCTTCAAGCGCTCACTCCATTTCCGGCACCTCGTCGGGCTGATCGACGACGTTCGCGGCGCGATCGTCGAGTGCGGCGTGGGCGCGGGCAAGTCGATGTTCCTGCTCGCGACGATGACGGAGGGCGGCAGGCACCCCAGGACGCTCTGGGGGTTCGATTCGTTCCAGGGCCTACCGGCCGCGACTCCCGAGGACGAGGCCGAGACGATGACGCGCAAGCTCCGTGCCGGGAAGTTCGCGCACAGCGAGGACGACGTCCGCGCCTATCTCGTCAGCTACGGGATGGACGAGGCGAAGGTGGCCGAGCGGATCGTCCTCGTCCCGGGGTACTTCCCGGACAGCTTCGAGCAGTACGACGGCGGCCCGATCGCGCTTCTGCACCTCGACGTCGACCTGTACCAGTCCTACAAGGACTGCCTCGAGTTCTTCGAGCCGCTCGTCGTCCCCGGCGGCGTGGTCGCCTTCGACGAGTACCGCAGCCCGCAATGGCCCGGCGCTGCGAAGTCGATCGACGAGTACTACGGCGGCCCACCGCCGGGCGCGCAGACCAGCCCGCACTGGAACCGCTGGTTCCTCGTCAAGTAGAGCCCGGGAGATAGCGGGGGCGAGCCAACGAGGGAGTACTTCGTCGCCTCTCCCTGGCCGCCCCCGCTCCTACACGGTTCCAGCTCGGATATCACCCACCGTGGGTGATTTTCCCGGATTGACAGTGCGGAAAAGCGGCTGTAACTATTGTCGCCAGTCTGCCGGTGTCGGCGGCCCGACAGGGGAGGAGATCATGAGCAGGATGCGAGGCCTCTTCGTACTCGCTGGTTTCGGCTGTTCCTTGGTGATGGCAGGCGCGGCGGGGGCCGATCAGCCCAGGCGTCCCCCCGGCAAGCAGCCGCACTCCATTGCAGCCACGGCGGCGCGCGCCTTGCAGGGTTACGCGGTTGTCAGCTCGCCTCAGATCGCGTCGCCTGCGGGAACACAGGTGTATGGCTCGGTCCAATGCCCGCCCGGAACGGTCGTCCTCGGCGGCGGCGTCTCGGACAGTTCCCCGTCGCTGCAAGCCGGCGTCAACAGCTCTTATCCCCTGGGGAGCCAACGAGGCTGGCAGGCGTACGTAAACAACGTGAGCGACGCCGACGCAACATTCTCGGTGTTCGCGACGTGCGCGAAGCAGCCGACTGGATACCGCATCGTCAAGAAGAAATTCTTCATGCCACGCGATTTGGTGATTGGTGGCCTCGTCGAGTGCCCTGCAACGTTGGCCACTGTCGGCGGGGGCGGATACTCGTCCTCCCGCCACCCCTTCGTATTCATCAACAGCACCTACCCGATCTTCACCGGAAGGCACAGCGCGTGGGAGACCGAGATGAGCTCCACCGACGTGGACTCGGAGCTCACCACGTACGCGATCTGCGCGAATAGAGGTCTAGCCGGCTTTCATTTCACCGGCGTCGGCGGCTCGAACGCGGCGAACGCGCAAAGCGCGGCGACCGTGACTTGCCTGTCCCCCGACGCTGTGGCAGTCGGCGGCGGAGTCTGGTCGAGCTCCAAGGAGCTCGGCGGGAGAGTGAACAGCTCATACCCCGACGGAAATGCATGGAAGGTGAAGGAGATCAACTCCAGCCCACGTGACGAACGTCTCGTCGCTTTTCTCATCTGCCTCTCCTGACGCCGAGCACGAGGACGTCGGACCTCCACGCCGCTTCCGGCGCGGCGGTTATCGACGTGAGAACTTGGCATCGCGAGCCGCGAAACCAGCTATGCGGATGAGAGGACTTGAACCTCCACGGGGTTACCCCCACACGGACCTGAACCGTGCGCGTCTACCAATTCCGCCACATCCGCGCGCTTCTCGGAGCGGGCATTGTAGCCGCGGGCATTCCGGCGTTGTGACTGCTGAAGCCGCTCGAGAGCTCGGTCCCGCTCGCGGCGGGCGAGCTCGCGCGATCGGGCGGTCAGTCCGGTCGAAGAGGGCCGAGATCGTAGCCGCGGCGGATCATCTGCTCCGCGGCTTCTTCGATCACGTCGATCGCCGGGTTCGTCCGGACGTTGTGGTTGAAGGTGCGAACACCTGCGGCGTTGCCGTCCAGCGCTGCGTCGCGCAGCTCGTCGAGGTCGTCGGCGTACGCTCGCAGGCCCTGGGCGAGCTCGTGGTTCGGCCCGTCCACTTCCGGCGGCGGTCGCAGCTCGTCGAGCTCGTCGGCGGTGTCCCGCAAGGTCCTCTGGAGGCCGGGAACCGTGCGCGCGAGCTGCACGAGCGAGGACGCCTCCGTCCCGCCCCGTCGAAAGGCGGCTTGGACGCTGCCGTAGAGCGACTGCACCTTCCGTTCGTACGCGGCTTTCGTCAGCCGTTCTTTGGTGGCTCCACAGCCCGCAGCGACGGCTACCGCGAGGACGAGCGGGAGCGTCTGTTCAAGCCCCCGGAAGGGAGGCCGGCCGCGGCGCCGGCCTCCCCTTCCGGGGCGAGGTTCGCAGTCGGGCACTACGGAGTGACGAGCGTGTTCCACACCGCGGTCAGCCGCGCGACGTTGGTGGCCTTGAAGTCGGCCGTCTCGACGAGCGGCAGACCGACGGGTGCCGACTGAGAGACCGTCGCGGTCAACGTGACGGCGTCCGTGGCGCCCGCGGGCACCGAGCCGAGGCTCCAGGTGACGGTCCGCGTCGAGGCGCTGTAGCTGTGACTCCGCCCGCCTGCAGCCGCGACGTACTCGAGCCCTGCCGGCAGCTTGCTCGTGATCTTCGCAGACGTCGCGGCACGCGACCCGACGTTCGCGTAGCGGATGGTGTAGGCGCCCGTCGAGCCGCGGGCACCGGTCGACGGTCCCTCGTTCGCGAGCAGGATCAGTGGATTCGGCGGCGGCTGCGACGCTGGGATCTTCCCGCTACCGACCGTGAAGTCGAAGGGCGGCGTGTTGTCGATCGGGTAGAGGAACGACTGGACGTTCTGAGTCGGCGAAGCGGTGTTGACGAGCGAGAACGCGGTGCCGTCGTAGAGGCGCGACCCGTTCGTTGCCGGTACCTCCTGCGGCCGCCCGAACTGGTCGTCCGGACCGAGCGCCTTCAGCAGGCTCCGCGGCACGCTCATCCGGATGATCCCGGGCCCCGGCGTGACCTCCGGCACGAAAACGCGGCCGGTGATCGGAGTCATCGGCGGGTCGTTCGTGTACACGACGCATTTGTCGTTCGTGACGACGACGCCGCCCTGGCACAACGTGACGCCGGTCTTGTAGGGGACGAAGTAGAACTGGAAGCCGTCTTCGGGCGTTCCGTCGGGCAGGTCGAGCGCCGGGTTGTAGGCCGCGACCGCAGCGGCGGCCTGGTAGCCGTTGACGAACCGCCAGATCCAGAGCATCGACTGGCCGCCGGTGTGGGTGAGGACGTTGCGGATCGAGGTCGAGGTCAGCTCCTTCGTCTTCATCGTCACGGTGAAGCCGCCGCTCGGCACCTTTGCCAGCGTCTGCAGGTCGAACTCCGGTGAGATCTCGACGCCGGTGAAGTCGCCGGCCGCCTCGTTCTGCGTCTGTGGGAGGGTGTCCACGTTCGCCGGAGGCCCGGGGTTCGTCAGCGAGTAGTTCGAGAGCGCGTCGCCGTTCGGGTCCTGTGACGACGTCCGGAGCGGCACCCGAGCGTTGTCCTTGCTGAGCGTTCCGCCGCCGTTGACAGGCCCGCCGACCTGGACGAAGACCATCGGGTTGGCGACATGGCCTGCGGCCTCGTTGGGCCGCTTCTCGGCCCGGTTGAAGACGACCATCAGGCGTTCGGTCCTCGTGTTGTAGGCGATGGAGAAGAAGTCGGCGAGCGTCCGGTCACCCGGCGGCACCGACAAGTCGCAATCCAGCCCTTCGAGGCAGATCGAGTCGTAGTGGAACGGATGCGTCGTCGCCTTGACCTGACTGAAGGTTGCGGTCTTCGAGAGGGCGTTCAGTGACTGGTTCACGTACACGTCCCACGCTGCGCAGAACTCGCCGGCCCCCGCTCCGAGTCCGGTGCACCCGACGGCGGGATCGCCGTCTGTCGTCGTGCCGTAGAAGGAGACCGCCACGCGTCCGGGGTCGCCGCCGGCCGCGATCCACGGGAAGACGGCTGTGCGCACGGTGCCGCGGTCGACCTGTACCGGTGCCGAGAAGCCCGGGTTCGTGTCACCGGTCGACGCGACCGGCAGGTTGCAGTTGCTCACATTCCCGGACGCCAACGTGACCATGTACGCATGGAAGGCGTCCTTCTCTGAGTAGACGACGTAGATGTTGCCCTGAGTGTCGTGATCCGCGATCACGAACGGGGGAATGTCGCCCGGAGCGATCGCGGCGAGGCAGTTCGTCCACGTCAACCCGCCGTCCTGCGAGACCGACAGGCGCACCTCCTGCTGCCCGCCCGGACCGGTGTGGCTCCACGGGAAGTAGACGTAGTTTCCCTTCTGGTAGTAGCGGAGCGGTCCGGGGAAGTCGGTGTCCAGCGCCGCCTGCCGCTGATCCTCTCCGTAGGTCAGCCCGCCGTTCGCGGATCGCTGCACGATCGTGTACCGCGGATCGAGCTGGTTGTAGCTCAGCAAGACGCAGCCGGTTGCGAACGGCGGGACGGGTGCGGTCGCGCCCGGCGCGGAACAGGCGGCCGCGTTCTTGTCGGGATCGATGAAGACCATCCACTGCCGATCGGCGAGCGCACCGCTCTCGGTCGGGTTGCCGAAGCTGAAGTTCGCGCCCGGCACGGCGTCCTGCGTCAGCGGCGTCGAGCCGAGGTTGTGCCCGTTGTTCGGCGAGGTCGAGGTGGTGAAGCCGGTCAGCGGCCCAAGTCCGCTGTACGCGTACTGGTACGCGTTGAACGGGTTCTCCTTGAAGTCGCTCGCCAGGCCGCAGTCGCCGCCCCCGCCGAGACCCTGCTGACCGCGCGGCGGGGTGCCCAACAGGTGGAACTGGTCACCGTAATCGCCCGGCCAGGAAACCTGCCCGTAGTCGGCGGCGTTCGAGAAGCCCGTCGGGCCGCACGTGTACGCCTGCCCGTGCTTGTCGATCATGATCAGCGGCTCCGACTCGTCCCGCTGCTGGTCGGCCGGAACCGCCGCCGAGAACGCCAGCCCCTGCGCCGGCGCCGGCGCGATGGAGCTCGCGGCTGCGCGCGTCTGAGACTGCGGTGTCGCATTACTGGTCCTTGCCGTGCCTGAGCCGGCAATCGCCGATCCCGCACCGGCCGCGACAGCCACCGCCAGCACGGCCGCCGCGACCATTCGGCGCCCGCGTAGCCGAAGCGGCGACCTCGGACGCGTGTGCTCGTCACAGAGCTTCACCATGTCGTCCTCCTCGAGAGAGTCCCGGCGTAGTGATCGGCAAACAGCGAGCGCGTCCCCCTCGCAACCCCGTTGTCGTTCGCCGCACTTGCCGTCACAACAGATGAGCAACTCTGCCCACCGACCCGCCCGTCGAAACGGCGCCCTCCCCACACCGAGCAACTCGCGGACGGCCCGCTCGAGACGAGATCCGGCAACCCGGCCTGCCGCCGAAGATCCGCGCCCAGGTAGGCTCGGCCGCGATGGTCCAGGAGGGCAAACCGGCGCCGGACTTCGAGCTGCAGACCGACGCCGGCGAGACCGTGCGCCTGTCCGACCTGCGCGGGCAGCCGGTCGTCCTCTACTTCTATCCCAAGGACGACACGCCCGGGTGCACGAAGCAGGCCTGCGGGATCCGGGACGCCTGGAAGGAGTTCGGCGAGCGTGGCGCAGCCGTGTTCGGGCTCAGCCCCGACAGCACCGGCTCCCACGCCAGGTTCCGGGAGAAGTACGGCCTGCCGTTCACGCTCCTCGCCGACCCCGACCACCAGGTCGCGGAGCAGTACGGCTTCTGGGTGGAGAAGAGCATGGCCGGCCGCAAGTACATGGGGGTCGAGCGCTCGACGGTGGTGGTCGGGCCGGACGGGACCATCGCCCGCGTCTTCCGGCGCGTGAAGCCGGAGGAGCACGCCGAGCAGGTGCTCGCCGAGCTCTAGCGAGTCCAGCTAGCCTTTTCGTCTTGAAGCGGGGGTCGGTGTTGGTGGCGGCGGCGGTTGCCGCCGTTTTGCTCTGTGGAGCGGCTCAGGCCGCGCCGGCTCAGCCCGTCGAGGTCGTCGTCACGCTCGAGGCGCCGCCGCTGGCGCAGGCGATCCAGCAGAGCCGCGTGCTCTCGGCGCGGACGAAAGCCCGGCGGCTCGACCTGCGGGCCGCGACGAGCGTCGCATACCTGCGGTCGCTCGCCGTAGCGCAACGCGCGCTCGCGACGCGCATCGCGGCCGCGGTCCCCGCCGCAGAGGTGACGTGGCGCTATGGGGTCGTACTGAACGGGCTGGCCGTGGTCGTCCCGCGCACCCAGCTTTCGCGCCTCGCGTCGATCCCCGGCGTGGCGCAGGTCTGGCCGAGCATCACCTACCGCCCGCTCCTCGACCGCAGCCCGGAGCTGATCGGCGCGGACCAGCTCTGGAGCCCCGACTTCTCCACGGCCGGGAACGGGATCAAGATCGGGATCGTCGACGACGGCGTCGACCAGTCGCACCCCTTCTTCAACCCGGCCGGCTACACGATGCCGCCCGGCTTTCCGAAGGGCGACACCGCGTACACGACGGCGAAGGTGATCGCCGCGCGGGCGTTCTCGCCGCCGACGAACACGTGGAAGTACGCGAAGGTGCCGTTCGACCCGGTCGAGTCAGAGCACGCCACGCACGTCGCCGGGATCGCCGCCGGCGACTTCTCTCCGGGCGTGCTGGCGCGCCGCGGCCCGCTCTCGGGAGTCGCTCCGAACGCCTACCTCGGCAACTACAAGGTGCTCACCGTTCCGACCGAGAACTTCGGCCTGAACGGCAACGCGCCCGAGATCGCAGCCGGGATCGAGGCGGCGGTCACGGACGGCATGGACGTGATCAACCTGTCGCTCGGCGAGCCCGAGATCGAGCCCTCGCGCGACCTCGTCGTCACGGCGATCAACAACGCTGCCGCGGCGGGCGTCGTGCCGACGATCGCGGCCGGGAACGAGTTCGGCGACTTCGGCCCGGGCAGCATCTCGTCGCCGGGCAGTGCGGTGAGGGCGATCACGGCGGCCGCGGTGAGCAAGGACCTGGGGGTGGCCGGGTTCTCGAGCGGCGGCCCGACGCCGGTCTCGCTGGCGATGAAGCCGGACGTCAGCGCCCCCGGGGTCGACATCACCTCGTCCGTCCCGGCACACGAGGGTTCGTGGGCGTCGTTCAGCGGGACGAGCATGGCCGCCCCGCACGTCGCCGGCGCCGCCGCCCTGCTGCGGCAGCGGCACCCGGACTGGAGCGTCGCCCAGATCAAGTCGGCCCTCGTCCTGACCGGCAAACCGGTCCGCGTCACCGCCGCGGCCGAGGCGCCGACGACCCGCGAGGGCGGCGGCCTGATCGATCTGCCCGCCGCGATCGCCCCGCTGGTCTTCGCCGCCCCCACGAACCTGTCGTTCGGGCTGCTGCGCGCCGGCACCAACGTGGCGCGCACCGTCGATCTGACCGACGCCGGCGGCGGCGCGGGCACGTGGACGGTGACGGTGGCGCCCCAGCAAGCGTCGAGCGGCGTGAGCGTCACCGCGCCGGCGACCGTGGCCGTGCCCGGACCGCTCGCGCTGACCGCGACGGCTGCCGCCGGCGCGGCCGAGGCCGACGCGACCGGCTTCGTCGTCCTCCAGCTCGGCAGCACGGTCCGCCGGATCCCGTACTGGTTCCGCGTCGAGCAGCCGAAGCTCGCCGGCGAGCCGCACGGGACCCTCCAGCGGACGGGAACGTATTCGGGCCAGACGAGCGGGAAGGCGGCTCTCGTCACGTCCTACCGGTATCCCGAGGCGACCGCGGGCGGGTTCGCCGGGCCGGAGCAGGTCTTCCGCGTGACGCTGGCCAAGCCGGTGGCGAACTTCGGCGTCGCCGTGCTGAGCGGGCGGGCGTCGCCGCTCGTGGTCGCAGCCGGCGACGAGAACCGGCTCGCCGGAATCCCCGGCCTGCCGCGGGCGATCAACCCGTACCTCGACTCCTACGGGTCGCCGCGTCCGGTCGCGGGCGCGATCCGGCCGGTCGGCGGGACGTACGACGTCGTCTTCGAGACGCGCGGCGGCGAGGCCCCCGGGGCATTCACCTTCCGGTTCTGGGTCAACGACGTCACGCCCCCGACGATCCGGCTCCAGACGGCGGCGGTCAAGCGCTCCGCGCGCGTCCAGGTCCAGGTCGGTGATGCCGGCTCGGGGGTCGACCCGTCCTCGATCTCGGTCACGGTCGACGGCAAGGCCGTGTCGTTCAGGCGGTCAGGCGACCGCGTCACGTTCCCCGCCGGCACGCCCGGCCGCCACCGCCTGGTCGTGCGGGCAGCGGATTACCAGGAGCTGAAGAACATGGAGAACGTGCCGCTGATCCTGCCGAACACGCGCGTCTACAGCGCGCCGTTCCGCGTCACGTAGCGTCAGCGCGAGGGGTCGTGCTCCTCGATCGTCGGCAGGCGCTCGAGGTCGCGCTGGACGCTGGCGGCGAAGTCGTCGCTCTCGGTCCTCAGCAGCCGAAGCTGTGCCTTCCGCCGGGCGCGGGCGCGCTGCTCGCGGGCCCGGGAGCCTGCGCGCTCCATGAGCCGCGGCCACTCCGCGCCGGCCAGCACGATGATCGCAGCCGCGAGCAAGGCGATGAAGACCCAGCTCACGCCGCTCATTCTAGACGCGGGCGCGAGCAGGACTGCCGAGGCCGCGCTCGGCTACAGTCGGACAGATGCGGAAGCTCGTGCGCACGGCGGTCCTGGCCGCAGCCGTCTCCGTCTTCGCCCCGTCTCCCGCGGCCGCCGGCGAGCAGACGCTGACCTTCCGGTCGGCTGCGATCACGGTCCCCGGCTACGGCGTCGCCGAGAGCAACGTCCTCGCCCCGTCGCCGAGGAGCGACGGCTACGTGACCGCGATGAGCGCCGACGTCGTCGACGAGACCGGCGCGTCCGTCCCGATCACGACCGTGATGCTCCATCACGTGGTATTCGCGAAGATCGGCACGCCGGATGCGACGTGCTCCCGGTTCGTCACGTACGACGGGACACCGGTGTCGTTCCCGGTCGAGCGCTTCTACGGGGAGGGCGAGGAGCGCCAGGCGCTCGCGCTGCCGCAGGGCTACGGCTACCCGAATCGCGGTTCGGATCGCTGGGCGCTCGTGTACATGCTGATGAACCACAAGCCCGTCGCGAAGCGGGTGTTCATCCAGTGGACCGTTCGCTACGTGACCGGGAAGTCCCTCACGCCCGTGCGGCCGTACTGGGTCGACGTCGCCAACTGCCGCGCCGACCCGATCTTCGACGTCCCCGGAACCGGAGCAATGTTCTCCGCCTATTCGCGCAGCACGCAGGTGACCATGCCCGCGAGCGGCCACATCGTCGCAGCCGGCGGCCACCTGCACGGCGGCGGGCTGCGTCTCGAGCTCGCGAATGCGACGTGCAAGACACACCTCTTCACCTCCCGGCCGACCTGGGGGCTGCCGCTCGTGCAGCCGGCAATCCACGAGCCGGGGCCGAAGCACATGGCGACGTTCTCGACCACGAACGGCATCCCGGTCTCCGCCGGCGACCGGCTGCGCCTGACCGCTGTCTACGAGAACAGCCTCCCGCACACGCGCGTGATGGGGATCATGCTGCTCTACGTGGCGCGCGGTCCCACCGCGCCCTGCGCCGAGGCTCCGGCCCTGCCCGCGGACCCGCTCAGCCACCCGTCCGCGCCGCCGCGAATCGTGCTGCCGCTCGCGCGGCAGCCCGCCGGGCCGCTTCAGCGCGTGCTCAGCTCGTGGGTGACCGACTTCGCCTACCAGCGGCAGCGAGTCGTGCTCGAGCGCGGCGCGACGTTCCGCTGGCGCTTCAGCGGCCCGTCACTCCACAACGTCACGCTCGCGAGCGGCCCCGTCGGCTTCTCGTCGCCGTCGGTCGCCCGCGGCTCATACGCGCGCCGCTTCACGGTCCCGGGCACGTACCGGCTCTTCTGCTCGCTCCATCCGACGCAGATGACCGCGACCGTCGTCGTGCGCTAGGCGCTAGGCGGTTCCGCCGACCGCCTCGTCCTCCGGCTCGCGCTTCGCGAGCTTCTCCTCGAAGGAACGGCGCAGGTCCTCGCCCGAGACCTCGAGCTGGTAGCGCGGCCGGCGCGGCTCGAGCTTGACGATCCGCACCTCGGAGTCGCGCATGCCGTGGCAGCGCGCGTAGGCCTCCGCCTCCGTCAGTGGTCGAAGTCGTTGCCTGCGCACACGACGATCGTAACCTCGAGTGCCGACGGCTGGAAGTGGCTCAGCCCAGGGAAATCCGGTTCCGACCGGCGGCTTTCGCCTCGTACAGCGCCCGGTCGGCGGCGACGAGGACGTCGTCCTGGTCCTCGACCATCACTCGGTCGAGAAGAACGACACCGACGCTGGCGGTCACGCGAATCTCCGTTCCTCGCCACACCGCCGGCTTCGCGACCACCGTCGCGACGACGTCCGACGCGACGAGCTGGGCCGCATCGGCGTCGACCTCGAGCACGATCGCCGCGAACTCGTCCCCGCCGAGCCGCGCGACGACGTCCGTCGCGCGCAAGCGCGAGCGGAGCGCACGCGCGACCGCGCCGAGCACCTCGTCTCCGCACTTGTGGCCGTGCGTGTCGTTGACGAGCTTGAACTCGTCGAGGTCGAGCAACAGGAGCGCCGCCCGGCCGCCGTGGCGACGCAGGCGAAGCAGCGTGAGCTGCAGCTCCTCGTCGAACCGGCGCCGGTTCAGGAGACCGGTCAGGGAGTCGTGGTCGGCGAGCTCCTTCAGGCGCCGCTCCGCGCGCCTGCGCTCGGTGACGTCCTCGATCTGCGAGACGAAGTGCAGCGGCTGGCCGTCCGCGTCGTGGACCAGCGAGGTCGAGATATTCACCCAGACGGTGCGGCCGTCGCGCCGGATGTACCGCTTCTCGAAACGGACGGCGCGGGAGCCGCCGTCGACGACGTTCCCGAGCATCGGACCGTGCACGTCCAGGTCGTCGGGATGGGTGATGTCCATGAACGTCCGCTCGAGCAGCTCTGCCTCGCTGTAGCCGGTGATCTGGCAGAGGGTCTCGTTCACCTGCAGCCACCGGCCGTCCAGCCCCGCGAGCGCCATCCCGATCGGCGCATCGTCGAACGCGCGCCGGAACCGCTCCTCCGCCTCCTCGAGCGCCCGCTGCGCGAGCACGCGATCGGTCACGTCCTCCATCTGCGCGACGAAGTGCAAGGGCTGGCCCTCGGCGTCGCGCGTGAGCGTGCTCGTCAGCGCAACCCAGACGATCTCGCCGTCGGCGCGCACGTAGCGCTTCTCGGTCTGAACCGTGTCGATCTCGCCGCTGAGGTGGCTGCGGATGCGGTCGATGCTCGACGAGACGTCGTCCGGGTGCGTCACGTCGGCGACCGTCAGCCTGGTCAGCTTGTCTTCGGTGTAGCCGAGCATGCGGCAGAGCGCGGGATTGGCCTGGAGCCAGCGGCCTTCCGGCGAGACGAACGCCATGCCGACCGGGGCGTCGTCGAACGTCCGGCGGAAGCGCTCCTCGGCCTCCTTCCGGGCGGTGAAGTCGAGACACGTCCCGACCCACCCGATCACCAGGCCGTCCTCGTCGTGCAGGGCGGCGGCGTATCCCTCGATCCAGGAGACGGTGCCGTCCGGCCGCACGAACCGGTACTCGACGACGGAGTCGCGGCCCGCGGCGGCCGCCTGCTCCCACTCGGGGCCGACGCGTGCGGCGTCCTCAGGGTGGAGGGCGGCGCTCCAGCCGTCCCCCATCGCCTCCTCCGGCGTGAGGCCGGTGAGGTCGCACCAGCGCTGGTTGACGTACACCGCCTTGCCCTCGGCGTTCGAGATAAAGAGCCCGACGGGCGTGTGGGCCGCCAGCGCCTCGAAGAGCTCCTCCTTGGAGCGGAGACCTCGGGTGGCGCGCGCCAGGCCGCGGCGTACGCCGTTCAGCGCCCGTCGTTCCTGGAGCCTCGCATTCACGCAGGTCTCTATCGGCACGAGCGGCCACGAGAACAAGTCCCGTTTCGGCGTAGCAGGCGGACAGGGTTAGTAGGGCGGCTGCGGGTCGTACTGGATGTAGCGCCGCACCTCGCGCGCCTTCTCGGGCGACGCGAGGCGCCCGACCAGGTGAAGCGCCATGTCGATCCCCGCCGAGACCCCCGCGGCCGTGACCACCTCGCCGGTATCGACGAAGCGATCCGCACGGCGCGGCTCGATCTCGCGGCCGAGCGGGAGCAGCTCGTCGAACGCGGACCAGTAGGTCGTCGCCGGGCGGCGGTCGAGCAGACCCGCGTCCGCGTAGACGAGTGATCCGGTGCAGACGCTCGTCATCAGCGTCCCCCGGTCGCGGAGGCCGCGCAGCCGGGAGCGGATCCGTTCGTCACCCAACTGCGCGCGCGTGCCGCGTCCGCCGGGGTACACGAGGACGTCGATCTCGCCGGCGTCGTCCCAGCTCCGGTCGGGGAGGACGCGCATGCCCTTCGCGCACGTCACCGGCTCCGTCGCCTCGCCGACGAGGAAGACCTCGACGTCGTCGGGGTAGAGGTACCGCCACGCCGTCAGCACCTCCCACGGCCCGACGAAGTCGAGCTCCTCGGCGCCCTCGAACACGGCGATCGCGATCCGCACGGCGCCCACTCTAGGCGCTGCGCGCGGCGGCAGGAAAGGCTGGCGCCGCGTGAAATCTGGGAGCTGCTCCGTCCGTCAGCCTCTCCTCGATGAATCCCATCTCCCCAGCATCGGGGAGTCGCTGCGCGGGCGGAGCCTCCGTTAGCATCGCTGCCGTGCGGCTGGACGAGATCCGCGGGACCCGCCTCGGCCGCGTCGGCGTGTGGCTCGGTCGGCTCGGGTGGATGCCTGCTTCGGTCGAGCGCGAGGCCGCAACCGAGATCGAGTCGCTCGGCTTCGAGGCGCTGTGGTACAGCGAGTCGCACTCGAACAAGGAGTCGCTCAGCCACGCCGCGCTGCTGCTCGCCGCCACGGGCCGGATCACGATCGCGAGCGGCATCGCGAACGTCTACGCGCGTGACGCGACCGCGATGGCAGCGGGCGCGAACGCGATCGCCGAAGCCTGGCCGGGCCGGTTCGTCCTCGGCCTCGGCGTCAGCCACGTGGCGCAGGTCGCTCCGCGCGGCCACGACTACGGCTCGCCGGTCGCGACCATGCGCGGCTACCTGCAGGCGATGGACGCGGCCGGCTACGAGGGACCGCGGCCCGCCGAGCCGGTCCCGCGCGTGCTCGCTGCGCTGAGGCCGCGGATGCTCGAGCTGGCGGCGGCGCACGCGGACGGCGCGCATCCGTACCTCGTGCCCGTCGAGCACACGCGCCGCGCCCGCGAAGTGCTCGGCGACGGCAAGCTCCTCGCTCCCGAGCAGTTCGTCCTGCTCGAGCGCGATCCGGACACGGCGCGCGAGATCGGCCGCACGGCGATCTCCTGGTACGTCCAGCAGCCGAACTACGCCAACAGCCTCCGCTGGCTCGGCTTCGACGACGACGACCTCGGCGCGACGCCGTCGGCGCACCTCGTCGACGCGCTGGTCGGATGGGGCGACGAGGAGGCGATCGCCGCTCGCGTGCGAGAGCACCTCGACGCGGGCGCCGACCACGTCTGCGTCCAGCCGATCGGCTGGGACGGCGACGAGCTCGGGCTCGAGCAGCTGCGGCGGCTCGCACCGGCGCTGCTCGAGTCGTAGCGGAAGCTGCGACCGCGGATCGCGGTGGCCCCCGGCCGTTCGCGCCGCTTGTGGCGGGTACCATCCCTGCAACGCAAATGCCTCCCGACCTCTTTGACCTCTTGGCCATCGCGGCCAGGTAGGCAGAAGGGGAGGCCATGGACTCCCAGGAGACGCAGTACGACAGGTTGTCGGCCGCGCTGACGGACATCCGCCGGCGCATCCCGTCGATCCTCGCCGAAGCGCACGCAGCCCGGGCGAGAAGCATCGAGCTTGGGATCCAGCTTGGCCAGGACCAACCCGAGGATCGGCTCGCGGCGACGCCGTCCGCGGTTCCGGAGTAGGCGTTTCCCGGCGTCTAGCGGCGGGGACAGACGGATACCCCACGAAAGGAGCGACCATGGCGCAAGAGAGTCGGCAGGATGAGCGGGACGACGGTCGGCTGACCGACGAGGTTCTGGAGGAAAAGCTGCGCGAGGGCAAGGGGCCCCTCCCCTTCGTTCCCGGTGCCGACGGCGAGAAGATCGAGCCGCCGCTTCCGGAGTCGGCGCGCGCCGACGAGTAGCTGCGCCTACGCAGCCGGGGCGCGCACCCGTAGGATGGGTTCGTCGCGCGAGCCCGGACCCTTCTCGCCGACCGTCATATCACGAGGAGGGAAATGCGCACGCTCACCGTCGAGGCCAGCAGCCCCGAGGTCGCCAGGGGTCTCTACGACTCGTTGTCGGAGTTCGACCCGGAGATCATCGGAAGCGCTGACGAGGGCTATGCCGTCCGGGTGTCGCTGGCGGCGGGCGACGAGCACATCGTCGCCGTCCTGAACGCGCTCGAGCGGCACGTCGAGGCCCGGCGCACCGCGGCTCAGGTCGATCTCGACGGCCGGACGTACACGATCAATCCGCAGGAGTAACGATCGAGCGGCGCCGCAGCGGCAACGACACCGTCGTCCGAAATCACAAAAGGCCCGCAGTTGCGGGCCTTTTTCGTGCTCCCCGGGGTGGACTCGAACCACCAACCCTCCGGTTAACAGCCGGATGCTCTGCCAATTGAGCTACCGGGGAACGGCTGCCAAACGGCCGGCCACCATCGTAGCGGTCAGTCGGGAAGGGCGGACCGCAGCTCCACGGCCGCGCGTTCGGGATCCGGGGCGTCGACGATCGCCCGCACGACCGCCACTCGCTCGGCGCCGGCGGCGACGACCTCCTTGATGTTCGACGCGTCGATGCCGCCGATCGCGAACCACGGCAGGCGCGCGTGGGCGGCGGCGTACCAGACGTAGCCCAGACCAGCGGCCCGCCGGCCCTCCTTCGTCGGCGTCTCGTACACCGGGCCCACGCCCGCGTAGTCGGCGGTCGTGGCGCCGAGCTCGGCCGGCGCATGCGTGGACTGGCCGACGCGCAGCCCGAACGCCCGGCCCGCGGCGACCGGCAGGTCGTCCTGGCCGAGGTGGACGTAGTCGGCCTCGGCGAGCACGGCGAGATCGGGCCGATCGTTCACGACGAACGGAACGCCGAGGCGCCGCGTCACCTCGCGCGCCTCCTGGAGTGCTGGAAGCAGCGCGCCGTCCGGCAGCGACTTCTCCCGCACCTGGACGATCTCCACGCCACCGTGCACGGCCGCCTCGATCAGCTCGGTGAGGCCCTCGCGAACCGGCGTGATCAGGTAGAGCCGGCTATCCACCCGCGACGGGTCGCGCGACCACGAGCCTGTCGCCCTCCTCGAGCGCCGTCTCCGGGTACCGAGCGCGCTCGACCGGCTCGCCGTTGCGTTCGACGAGCGCATAACGCGCCGCCAGCCCGAGGCGGTCGAGCAACGACTCGACGCTCTCGCCGGACGCGGCCTCGTGGCTGCGCCCGTTGACGGTGACGTTCACGACCTGGCGGCGAGCCCGCCGAGCGGGCTCGAGGCCTCAGCCGTCTCGCGCTCCTCGATCAGCCCGGCCAGCCGCGCGGCCCGGCCGGCCTCGACGCCGAGGCGGAATGCACGCGCCATCGCGGCCGGGTCCTCCGCGCGCGCGATTGCGGTGTTGACGAGCACGGCATCGGCGCCGAGCTCGAGGCTTTCCGCGGCGTGCGAGGGTGCGCCGAGTCCGGCGTCGACGACGACGGGCACCTCGGCCTGCTCGACCATGATCTCGATCGCGTGCCGCAGCTTCAGCCCGCTGCCGCTGCCGATCGGCGAGGCGAGCGGCATCACCGCGGCGCAACCGGCCGCCTCCAGCTTCTTCTGAAGCACCGGGTCGGGGAGCACGTAGGGAAGCACCGTGAACCCGTCCTCGACGAGCTGTTCGGCGGCCCTCAGCGTCTCGACCGGATCGGGCAGGAGGTAGCGCGGGTCGGGGATCACCTCGAGCTTCACCCAGTCGGGCAACCCGCCTGCGCGGGCGAGACGCGCGATCCGCACCGCCTCGTCGGCCGTGGCACAGCCGGCGGTGTTCGGGAGCAGCATCACGTCCGCCGGCAGGTAGTCCGTGATCGCCTCCTGGACGTCGTCGAGGTCGATGCGACCGACGGCGACCGTGACGAGCTCGCACCCGGACGCGATCACTGCATCGCGCATCGCCTCGGGTGAGGCGTACTTCCCCGTGCCGGTGATCAGGCGCGAGCGCAGCTCGCGGCCGGCGATGACGAGCGGGTCGTCCATGTCGGGGTCAGGGTAGCTCAGGTCAGCGCGCCGACCGCCTCGCGGATGCGGGCGACAGCGGCCTGGAGCTCCTTGATGCGCTCGGGATCGTCGCAGGTCGCGAGCTCGCGCCGGATCGCGCGCTCGCGCAGCTTGAGCAGCAGCTCCTTCGCGGTCTCTTCGTCGATCGCCTCCTCCGCTGCGCGGGCGTGCAGCTCTGCGAGTGCCGCGACGAGCTCGCGGTCGGTGGACTCCACGGGCTCCAGCAGGTGCTCGCGAACGCGCCGGTGGAGGTCGAGGTCGAAATGCTCGGGCGTCAGCTCCGCGAGCAGCGGGAGCAGGCCGGCATGAGCGACGACGCCGGCGAGCGCGTTGCGCTCGAGCCGCACCCCCGCCTCCAGCACCTTCGGCGAGAGCGCACCCGTGCGCGCGCGGGCCGCGGGAGCCAGCCCGGCCTGGAGCTCCGGGGGGAGGCCGAGCCGGTCGGCCGCGAGCCGGACCGCGTCCTGCCGTTCCGGCGACTCGGCGAACGGACGCAGCACCTCCCGGACGCCTTCGAACGCCCTCTCCTTGTCCGGCAGGCTGCGCTCGACCTCGATCCGCACGCGGTAGGGCAGGTAGTCCTCCGCGGTGGCGAGCCGGTGCTCGAAGTCGTCGGGATCGTCGGCCGGGTCGGTGCCGGCGGGAAGGGACACGACCCGGATGTCGAATCCCTGCCCGGCGGCGAGCGCCATGCCGCGCAGCGTGGCGTCCTGCCCCGCCTTGTCGCCGTCGAAGCAGAGCCAGATGCGCTTGGTCAGGCGGGCGAGCTCGCGCAGCTGCTGCTCGGTCAGAGCCGTCCCCATCGCGGCGACGACGGGCTCGAAACCGGCTTGCCGCAGCGCCAGCACGTCGGGATTGCCCTCGACGATCACGGCGCGGTCCTGCTTTGCGACCGCGGCGCGGGCGAGATCGAGGCCGTACAGGAGGTCGCCCTTCCGGAAGAGATCGCCTTCCGGCGAGTTGACGTACTTCCCGCGCAGTGGATCGTCCTCGTACAGCTGCCGGGCCTGGAACCCGCGCACGCGTCCGCGCGCGTCGGCGAGCGGGAAAAGCAGGCGCCGCGAGAAGTAGTCGTTGCCGCGCCGGTTGGCGAGACCCGCCCCGAGGAGCTCGTCGCGTGCGTAGCCCTGGCCGGTCGCGGCGCGGACGAGCGCGGCCCCGCCCGGCGCCAGCCCGAGGCGGAACTCCCGGCAGGTCTGCTCGCCGAGGTTCCGCGACGCGAGGTAGTCGCGGGCGAACGCACCCGACTCGGACTCCCACAGATGCCGCTCGTAGAAGGTCGCGGCACGGTCGAGCAGCTGGAAGAGCCGTTCGCGGCGCTTGCGCGCTCGGTCCTGCTCGGGCGAGGTCTCCTCGTACTCGAGCTGCACCCCGAACCGGTCGGCGAGCCACTCGATCGCGCCGACGAAGTCCAGGTTTTCCTGCTTCTCGACGAAGGAGATCGCGTCTCCCCCCTCGCCGCAGCCGAAGCACTTGAAGGTGCCGCGGTCGGGCGTGACGACGAAGCTCGGGGTCTTCTCCTGGTGGAACGGGCACAGACCCTTGAGGCTCCGGCCGCCCTTGCGCAGGCGCGTGTATCCCTCGACGAGGGCGACGATGTCGGCGGCTGCCTTGACGGCCTCGACCGACGTGTCCTTGATGCGGGCCATCAGAGACGCGCAGCGTATGCCAGCGCGAAGCGGTCGGTCATCCCGGCGACGTACTCGACGATCTCCTCGGCGGTGTCGCCGCGCGCAGCCAGGTGCTCGACGATCTGCGCGATCACTTCGTGCGCGCGCCGATGCTCGGCCCGGGCGTGCTCGGCGAGGTAGACGCGCTCGAACATGAAGTCGCGAAGTCGGTGCATGGCGGCGCCGATCTCCTCGCTCTGCCGGATGTCGCCGCCCTCGGCCGAGGTCTCGACCAGATCGTGGACGAGCCGGTCGATCCTCGACCCGCCGGTCGGCCCTAGCAGCGCGATCTCCTCGCCCGGGAGGTCGCGTTCGGCGAGCAGCCCGTAGCGGAGCGCGTCGTCGATGTCGTGGTTGATGTAGGCGACCCGATCGACGAGGCGGACGATCTTTCCCTCCAGCGTGTCGGGCTCGACCGGCCCCGTGTGCGTACGGATGCCCTCGCACACCTCGTACGTGAGGTTGAGCGACCGGGCGATCCGGTGCGACTGCTCATGGTGCCGGAAGCGGCGCGCGAACCGCTCCTGCAGCGCACGGTCGAGGGCGTCCTCACCTGCGTGGCCGAAGGGTGTGTGGCCGAGGTCGTGGCCGAGGCCGATCGCCTCCGTCAGATCCTCGTTCAGCCGGAGCGCGCGGGCGACGACGCGCGAGATCGCGGTCGTCTCGAGCGTGTGCGTCATGCGCGTGCGGTAGTGATCGCCCTGCGGGTCGATGAAGACCTGGGTCTTCCCCTTCAGGCGGCGGAACGGCTTCGAGTGGACGATCCGGTCGCGATCGCGCTGGAACGGCGTACGAACGCCGCACTCGTCCTCGCTTTCCTCCCGGCCACGCGTCTCGTAGGAGCGCACCGCGAGCGGCGACAGCCAGGTGTCCTCGTGCTCCCGCACGAGGGCTTCGAAGGCGTCGGCAACACTCCCGGCCAGCTCGGGCATCGCGTTCAGCGTAGTCGCTCGACCGGCCCGCCTCGGCGCGGGCAAGCCGGGTCGCGGGCGGCTCCAGCCCACGCGATCACACCCCCGCCCGGGGTGGGGAGCCACCCGCCGCCCTCGGAGGCGACGATACCGGCCGATGAGCCACGAGGCTGTGTTCGGAGCGTGCCGATTGCGCGCCAACCGCCCCGCTCTGCGCAAGGATCGAGCGGGCTCGCGCCGCTCAGATGATGATCGGGACCGTTCCCCCGTCGGCGCTCCACGCCGCGCCCGTCACGTACGCGGCGCGGTCGGAGCAGAGAAAGACGATCACGGCCGCGATCTCGCCCGGCTCGGCCAGCCGACCGAGCGGGCGGCCCGCGCCGACCTTTGCGAGCACCTCGTCGCGGTTTCCCTGCTGGTCGGCGAGACCGCCCTCGGCCAGCCACGCCGGCGTCGCCGTCGGGCCCGGGGTGACTGCGTTGCAACGGATCCCGTCCTTGGCGTACAGGTCGGCGACGAGCCGCGAGAGCGAGAGGACGGCCGCTTTCGTCACCGAGTAGTGCGGCATCCCGGTCGAGGGGCGCTTTCCGGAAGTCGACGAGACGTTCACGATCACCCCGCGACTCGCCCGCAGCGCCGGCAGTGCCGCGCGAATCGCCCGCACGTAGCTCATCACGTTGAGCTGCCAGTACGCGTCCCATTCCTCGTCCGGGACTTCCTCGAATCGCGCCGGCCGTGCGACGCCGACGTTGTTGACCAGGCAGTCCAACCCTCCCAGCTCGTCGACCGCTGTCTCGATCAGGCGCTCGGGCTCACGCGGCCGGCCGAGATCAACCGGAACGTGCAGCTCCTCGCCGATGCCGGGCCGCTCCTCCGTCCGGCCCGACGTAACGACGCGCCCACCCTCCTCCACGAGCAGCCGCGCCGTCTCGAGCCCGATGCCGGCCGTTGATCCAGTGACGACGCAGATGCGGTCCCGCAGGCCGAGCTCCATGCGTCGCTAGCGTATCCGGCGTGACCACGATCCTCCTCGCCAGGCACGGCGAGACAGACTGGAACGTCGAGCGCCGGGTTCAGGGCCACACCGACCGGCCGCTGAACGAGACCGGGCGTGCCCAGGCGCGCAGTCTCGCGGACGAGCTCGCCGGCGACGAGATCGACGTCGTCTATTCGAGCGACCTCATCCGCGCACACGAGACGGCGCGAATCGTGGCGGACCGCCGCGGCCTCGGCGTCACGGCCATCCCGGAGCTACGCGAACGTGACTTCGGCACGTGGGAAGGCCTGACCGACGACGACATCCTCGCGCGCTTTCCCGACGCACACCATCGCCCCTGGGGAGACGCCGAGACGAAGGAGGAGATGGCCCAGCGTGTCATGGAGGCGCTGCGCCGGATCTCGGCGGCGCACGGCGGCGCGCGGGTGCTCGTCGTCACGCACGGCGGGCCGCTCCGAGCCGTCCTCACCCACTGCGGCGTCGAGGGCATCGGCAAGATCCTGAACTGCCAGGTCGCCCGGGTGGAGGTCGTTGACGGGCACCTGCGGGCAGTAGACTGAGCCGCGGTGGAGGACTACACCAGCAAGTACAAGGGCGAGCAGGTCGAGGTCGCGCTGATGAACGGCGACTACCAGGACGGCGTCCTGACCGCGTACTGCGCCGTCGACGACGTCGCCCACGTCGAGCTGAACGGCCACATCCTGATCCCGCTGCAGAACGTGGCCTCCCTCCACTGCTCCAGCCGCTGCGATGCGCCCGAGCCGGACTGGCCGCCGCGCGGGCTTGCCGAGGACGAGCGCGACGACGAGAGCTGAGCCGTGGGTCGGGCACTGCCCGTCGTGCGCAACGTGGCGAAAGCGTGGGGCCTGCTCGTCGGCCTCTGCGCCGCGCTCGGCGCCTTCGGCTGGTGGCTGAGCGGCTACCGCGTCGCCTCGATCTTCGTCTTCTGCGGCCTGCTGCTCGGCGTCGCCGCGTACCTGTACGCAGACCGGGTGGCCATGGGCATGGTCGGCGCGCGGGAGCTCCTCCCCGGCGAGGCGCCGGGACTGCACTCGACCGTCGAGCGGCTCGCGCTGCGCGCAGGCGTGGTCAAACCGCGCCTGTACGTGATCTCGGACGGCTTCCCGCGCGCGGTCTCGGCGGGTCGAGGCGCGACCAGCTCCGCCCTCGCGGTCAGTACGGGGCTGCTCGGCCTGCCGGCCCCCGCGGAGCTCGAAGGCGTGCTCGCGCACGAGATCGCACACGTGCGGAACCGCGACGTGCTCGTGCAGACGACCGCTGTCGTCCTGGCCGCCTCACTCGTCGAGCTGTCGCGAATCGGGGGCGCGCTGTCGCGAGCGCTTCTGTACGTCCTCGGGCCCGTCGCCGCGTCGTTCGTCCATCTTCTGCTCTCACCCCGCCGTGAGTTCGACGCGGATCGCCTCGCGGCGGAGCTTTGCGACTCCCCGCACGGGCTCGCCGATGCGCTCGTACGGCTGGAGCAGGCGAGCGAGCTGGTCGAGTTCCGAGCGAGCCCCGCAACCGAGCCGCTCTACACGATCAACCCGTTCATCGAGAAGGGTCTCGCCGGTCTGTTCGTCACGCATCCGCCGGTGGCCGAGCGCGTGCGGCGGCTCCGCGATCTCGATCCGGACTGGCGCGAGAAACTGCGCGCGGCCTGAGCCAGTTGCAGCGACCGCCGTCAGCACCGGCGGTCGCCGCGTCCGGGGAGCGCGCCTAGGGGCAGGGGTTGGCGTTCGGGTTGCCGCTGTACGCCGCGTACGGGATCTGCGGCAGGTCGCCCGGGTTCGTGATCAGCGTCGTCGTCCAGACGACGCGGCCGGTTGCAACCGCCCGCACCGCCAGGTGCGGCACCTCGATGTACGTGTCGCCGGCGCCGACGGTCCGGGCCGTGCAGCTTCCCTGCTGGATCTGGAACGCTCCCTGCTGCACCTGCACGATCGCGACGCCCGGATGTACGTGCCAGCCCGAGTCGAAGCCGTCGGCGATCGACCGGACGACGCGGAAGTGCGGGCCGTTCGCGTCGTTGATCACCTGCTGCGACACGAGGGCCGGAAGCGCGACGGCAGCGAAGATGCCGGCAGCGAGGGCGGTGGTCGCGAGAGCGATGACCGTCCGCTTTGAGCCGAGGAGACGCATTGTTCCTCCTTCTACGGGGGATCGCCCGCCGCGATCCCGCTGCCCTCAACGCTAGGAGCGGCATGCTCCTGCGCCCACGGTGCCCGCCTGTGAGTGCAAGGGAGGCTGGCATCCCGTTTCTCCGGGGGCCGTCCGCCCCGAGGACGAAAGGCCGCTCTCGCGGCCCTCGTCAAAAGAAAATCCGGCGGCGTCCTACTCTCCCGGGAGGTTGCCCTCCGAGTACCATCGGCGCTGGCGGGCTTAACTGCTCTGTTCGGAATGGGAAGAGGTGTACCCCCGCCGCTATGACCACCGGAACTTGTGAAGTGCGTGCGTGCAAGCGCGCACCCTCAAAACTCCATAGCGACATCAGAACGGTGTTCAAATCAAGACCTCGGGCAATTAGTACGGGTCCGCTGAACACATTGCTGTGCTTACACGTCCCGCCTATCAACGTGGTGGTCTCCCACGGCCCTTACTCCTTCTAGAGGATGGGAAGCCTCATCTCGAGGTGGGCTTCCCGCTTAGATGCTTTCAGCGGTTATCCCATCCGGACGTGGCTAATCAGCAGCGCCGTTGGCACGACGACTGATACACCAGAGGTCCGTTCGTCTCGGTCCTCTCGTACTAGAGACGACTCCTCTCAAGCTTCCAGCGCCCATGGTGGATAGGGACCGAACTGTCTCACGACGTTCTGAACCCAGCTCGCGTACCGCTTTAATGGGCGAACAGCCCAACCCTTGGGACCTACTCCAGCCCCAGGATGCGACGAG
>DATENZ010000144.1:0-2774 GCA_035274625.1 Gaiellaceae bacterium | reverse complement strand
TACGGCTCGGGCGGCGGTAGGATCGCGCCACGGCTGGGCGCTTCTTGCCAGGAGCAGATCAGTCGAGGACTCGTAAGGAGCGAGGCACGATGTTTCTGTGGCGTCGTGCTTGTTCTTCATCTGAAGATCGGAGGGCAAGTGTTGTCACAGCACATCGGACCGTTCACCTGTCAGGTCAGCCGGGAAGACGGTCACGCCGTCGTCTCGCCGCGAGGGGAGCTCGACATGTCGACGGTGGGAGCCGTCGACAAGGAGCTGAAGGAGCTCCGGAGCGCGGGGGTCGGCCGGATCGTGCTCGACCTCGGCGGCCTCACCTTCATGGACTCGTCTGGCCTGCACCTGATCACCAGGTGGGTGGGCGAGGCGTCGCGGGACGGCTTCGAGTTCGAGCTCGAGCCCGGCCCTCCCGTCGTGCAGCGCATCTTCGACCTGACCGCCATGAGCGACTCGCTCCCCTGGAGGAGGCACGACTGAATGCACGCGTCCGTCCGCCGCTACCGCGTCCGCGACATCGACGCCCTCGTCAGCAAGGTCGAGGACGAGTTCGTCGAGCAGATCAAGGAGATCGACGGCTTCGTCGGCTACTACGTGATCGACGGCGGCGACGGCACCGCCGCCTCCGTCACCGTCGGCGAGAATGCGACCGCCGTGGCTGACTCCGTCCGGCTCGCCGCCTCCTGGGTGCGCGAGAGCGCGAGCGACCTCGTGGAGGGCGACCCCGAGGTCACCGTCGGCGAAGTCCGCGTGCGGGCGGAGAGCGACTAGCGCCTCCCGGCGACCCCGGCCGCGGAAGGCCGCCGCGCGACGGAGGTCGCGGCTAGACCGGCCGCTGCAGCGCGTGCGCCGGGAGCGGCTCCAGGTCGTTCTCGAACCTCGGCGTCGCCTCGACCCGGCCGAGCCAGGCGCGGATTGCGTCGTGCGGCTGGAGATCGGCGCCCGCGTCCTCGGCGCAGTGCACGTACGCGTACAGGGCGATGTCGGCAATGGAGTAGTCGCCGGCGATGAAGTCGCGGCCGTCAGAAAGGCCGCGGTCGAGCGCGACGAGCGCGTCGCTGCCGCGCTCGAGCCGGTTCTGGAAGACCTCGGGGATCTGCTCCGAGCGCCCGGACAGCTTCAGGAAGCGCGCGTACGCCAACTCCGCCTCGATCCGGTTCTGCTCGAAGAGCATCCACTGGGCCACGCGCGCGCGGGCGAGCCTGTCGGTGGGCAGGTACTCGGTGCCGTCGGCGAGGTAGGTCAGGATCGCGCCGGACTCGGGGATGGTCTGCCCGTCGTCCAGCTCCAGCACCGGAATCCGGCCGTCCGGGTTGCGGCCGAAGTGCTCAGCCGTGCGCGTCTCGCCGGTGAAGAGGTCCACCGTGACGCGCTCGAACGGGATGTCGAGCTGCCGCAGCAGGATCCGCGCCTTCATGCAGTTGCCCGACGCCGGGTGGTCGTACAGGATCACGCGCGCAACCTAGCCTGTCGGGTGTGCGGAGAGGAATGGCAGTCGCGGCCACCCTTCTGGCGGGACTCGTGGGCGGCGCGGCCACAGCGCATGGCGTGGAGGTCGAGCGTGGAGTCGAGTGGACGACGATCGTCCGCCACCGCCCGGCCGAGCGGATCAACGTCCTGACGGTCGAGCCCGGACGCGTCCGCGCGGTGCTCTCGAACAACCGGGTCGCCCGCCGCGAGCGCGTGAGCTCGATGGGCGAGCGGGTCGAGGCCGTGGCCGGCGTGAACGGCGGCTTCTTCGCCCCGAGCGGCGACCCGGTCGGCGTCCTGGCCATCGACGGCGAGCTGGTTAGCGAGCCCGTCGACGGCCGGTCGGCGCTGATCATCCCGCCTGCTGCCCCCACCCCCGCGGCCCCGCGGATCGCGCCGGTCCGCTACCGGGGGCGCATCACCGTGAACGGGCGGTCACGGGAGATCGACGGAATCAACCGGACGCGCGGGCTGATTCCGGCCTGCGGCGGACGCGGGGGAGACCTCCCGACGATCCGGCCGAACTCCGTCCTCACCTGCACCGACTCGAGCGAGCTCGTGCTGCTCTCGCCGCGGTACGGCGCCAGGCCACCGGCCGAGGGTGGCGTCGAGGCCATCGTTCGTGACGGGGTCGTGACGAGAGTGCGACCGCCGGGCGTCGGGGGCGTGCCGCGCCGAGGGGTCCTGCTGACGGGGACGGGCGATGCCGCCCGCTTCCTGCGAAACGTCGCGCTGCCGCGCAGCCGCGCGGAGGTGGTCCTCCGCGTGACCGCGGGCGGCGAGCGGCTCGACCTCCGGCCCGGGGAGGGCGGCGAGCGGCTCGACCTCCGTCCGGGTGACGGCGAGCCGGCGGGGGAGACGATCGTGGGCGGCGGGCCCCGCATACTCCGCGCCGGCCGCGTGGTGGTGGCCGCGAAGGCCGAGGGCTTCGCTCCGCTGCGCGCTTTCTTTCAGTCGTTCGTCGCCGGCCGGCAGCCTCGTACCCTTGCCGGCGTGCGGGCGGACGGTGCGTTGCTTCTCGTGACGGTCGATGGCCGCGCTCCCGGCTGGAGCGCCGGCATGACGCTGCCCGAGGCGGCTCGGCTGATGCGCTCGCTCGGAGCGCGCGACGCCGTCAACCTCGACGGCGGCGGCTCCTCCACGATGACCGTGCGCGGCGAGGTCGTGAACCGCCCCTCGGACCGCGTGGAGCGCGCCGTGAGCGACGGCCTGTTCGTGATGCCGTGAGGCGGCGCTCGCTCGCCATCGCGCTGCTCGCGCTCGCCGTGACCGGCTGCGGCCAGCAGGCCGCTCCCGCCGGGCAGCGCGGC
>DATENZ010000143.1:0-3153 GCA_035274625.1 Gaiellaceae bacterium | reverse complement strand
AGCGGGCGCGGCTCGATCTCGTCCTCGTCGGGCTCGCGGCGCTCGGCTACTGGCAGCTCCGCCGCTATCGCACGCCCCTCGTCGAGACGAGCGGCGGCCTGTCGATCGACCCGTTCCTGGTCGCCGCGCCGACGGTGCTGCTGCTCGCGGGTGCGCTGCTCTCGCTGCGGTTGATCCCGCTCGCGGCACGCGCGGCCGAGCGCGTTGCCCGTTCGGGACGCGGCATCGTCGGTGCACTCGGGTCGCGCGAGCTCTCCCGGCGGCCGAGAGCGTACGCCCGGTCGGCGCTCCTGCTCGTGCTGGCGATCGCGATCGGGATCTTCGCGGCGGCGTACGCCCGGACGTGGCACCGCTCGCAGGTCGACCAGGCCGCGTACGCGGCCGGCGCCGACGTGCTCGTGCAGCCGGGCCAGTCGCCGGATACGGCGGTCGAGGCGGGGCTCGGCCCGAGCTTGGTCGCGCTGGGAGCCCGCGCGGCGCTGCCAAGCCTCACCGACAGCTTCGATCTGGGAGCGGGGGACAGCGGCTCGCTGCTCGCACTGGATGCCCGCCGGCTTCCGGAGATCGTGCACGTCCGGTCCGACTTCGCCGCGCAGCCGCTGCGAGCCGCTCTCCAGCCGCTGGCCGGCGCCCGCGGCCGACTCGCGTCGCTGACTCTGCCGGGCCGGCCGCTGCGGCTCGCTCTGACCATGGCCCTCCGGCTCTCGCTCGTGCCCCACCAGGTCCGCATCAGCGGCGCCGCGAACTTCCCGATCGGACGGCCGCTGCCGCCGCCCACGCTCTTCCTCGTCGTCGGCGACCGTGCCGGACTGCTCTACGTGTATCGCCTCGGGACGGTCCCGACCAACGGCAGGCCACAGCACTTCGTCGTCGACCTCACTCGTGGGTTCGGCGGCGGGCCGCCCCGGGCGAACTATCCGCTCCGCCTGGTCGCAATCGACATGAACACGATCGCCTCGCCGCTCGCGTCCCGGCGTGGCGTTCTCTCGCTTCAGGGCCTGCGAAGCGCGGATGGAGGTGGCTGGCACGCCGTCCCCGTGACGAAGGAGCAGGGCTGGCAGGGCGAGACGACCGGGCTGAGGGCGGCGTACCGTGCTCCGAGGGTCGGCCCGGCCGAGGTCGGCTCCGGGAGGGTCGCCGTTCCGTTGCAGACCGGCCAGCGCACCCTCTTCGGCGGGCCGGTCGTCAGCACCGACTTCTTCATCCGACCGGGGCGCGACGTGCTCCCGCAGGCCCTGCCGGTGCTCGCGAGCACGACCTTCCTCCGGGCGGCAGGTGCGACCGTCGGCCAGACGCTTCAGCTCAGCCTCTCGCAGACGACGATGACCGTCTCGATCACGGGCTCGTTCCGCCACTTCCCGACGCTCGACCCGTCGGTCCCGGCCGTGATCGCCGACCTGCCGACCTACCTCGCCCGCTCCTTCCACGACGGCGCGACGGTCGTGCAGCCGGATCACTGGTGGCTGGCGCTCGGCCCGGCCGGCGCCGGCGCTGCGAACCGGTTGCGCGCGCCACCGTGGTCGAGCATCGAGGTGACGTCGGTCGCGGAGCGCGAACGCGCGCTGCTCGACGACCCGGTCGCCCTCGGCGTGATCGGCGCGCTCGCGCTCGGGTTCGTCGTCGCCGCGGCCTTCGCCGGCCTCGGCTTCGCGGTCAGCGCCGCGGCCTCGGCACGCACGAGGACGCTCGAGTTCGCGGTCATGCGGGCCCTGGGGCTCCGGACGCGCGAGCTGTCGGGCTGGATCGTGCTGGAGCACGCGCTGATGGTCGCCTTCAGCGTCGCCGGCGGGACGGCGCTCGGCCTGGCGGTCTCCTGGCTCGTCCTCCCGTACGTCTCGCTCGGCGCTGCCGGAGCCGCGCCGGTGCCGCCGGTCCGCGTCGAGATGCCGTGGACGACCGTGCTCTGGCTCGAGCTCGGCATGCTCGCGGCCCTTGCTGCGATCGCCGCGGCCCAGGTTCGGCTGGTGCGGCGCCTCCGGCCCGCGCCCGCACTCCGCCGCAGCGAGGGAGCGGTGGCGCCGTGACGTCGATTCGCGGCTTCATGCTCGCGTCGCTGCGCCGCCTGCGCTTCGAGCGCGGAGGACTGCTCGCGACGCTGGTCGTCGTCGCCGGGACCGCGTTCCTGTTCGCCGCCATGCCGCGCGCCTTCGACCGGATCTCGGAGCGCGGCCTCCACTACACGCTCGAGCACGCGGATCCGCTCCAGCGGAACTTCAGCCTGACGACGAACGGTCGTGCGACTCTCGCCGCAGAGGACACGGAGATCGCGCCGGTCCTCCGTCAGGCGCAGCGAGAACGGCTGGCGCTGCCTCCGGCGCTCGGCGACGTCGTCTCGCGGCAGACGGTCGTCGTGACCACGCCGCGCTACGGCCTCGTCAGCGGCGTCCCGGCGATCCCGAACGTGGCCCGGATCCTCACCCTGCGGATCCCGAGCGGGGTCGAGCCGCACGTCCGGCTCGTCGGCGGTCACTGGCCCGCGCCCTCCGGCCGGACACGGACGGTCTCGACGGCGGCGATTCCGGGGACCGTCGCGAGGACGGTGCCCGTCGTCGAGATCGCGCTTTCGAGCGCGACCGCGGCGCAGATGCGCATGCACGTGGGCGACCGCCTCGTCTTCTTCCCGGGCCAGAACTCGCCGGCCGTCCTCAACGTCCCGTTCATCGACCAGCGCCCGCTCGCGCTCGATCTCGTCGGGATCTATCGCGTGCGCGACCCGGACGCGCCCTACTGGTTCTCGGACGAGACGCTCGCGCGGCCGCAGCTCGCGAGCTCGCAGGACCTGCAGACCTCGACCTGGATCGGGGCGGCACTCGTCCTGCCGAGCCAGTACCGCGACCTGCTGCGGGCGACGGCGCCGTTCGTGCTCGCCTACGAGAACCGCTTCTTCGTCGATCCCGACCGCATCCATGCGGCGGACGTGGACCGGCTGGACGACGCGACGCGGCAGATGGGTGTGCGCTACGCGAATCCGGCGGTCCTCGCGCCGCTGCTCCAGCTTCAGCTCGGGACGGTGCTCGCCGGCTACGAGGCCGCCCGCGCGCAGGCCAAGACGCTGCTCGCGATCGCGGCGATCGGGCTCCTCGCGTGCGCCCTCGCGGTGATCGGGCTGCTCGCGGCGCTCTCGAACGAGCGGCGGCGGGTGGCGACGGCGCT
>DATENZ010000142.1:0-5517 GCA_035274625.1 Gaiellaceae bacterium | reverse complement strand
ATCGGGTCGTTGCCCTCCGCCGGGTGAACGGCGTAGCCGAAGCTGGCGCTGACGCCGCGCTCGTGGAGAGCCGCCTCGAGGCGGGCGGCGAGCGCCTCCGCCTGAGCGACGCCGACGACCTCCACCAGGACGGCGAACTCGGGCTTCGTGCGCGAGGCGCATCGAGCGCGTTAGACTCGCCGTACCGGGGTGCCCGCGGAGCGGGCTGAGATCACACCCGTCGAACCTGATCCGGTTCGTACCGGCGAAGGGAGGACGCAGACATGACCGGTGGGCATTCGAAGTCGCTCGCGGGCGAAGGCGGGCTTCGCCCGCCGAGAGCCGGAGCTCCGCCGGACGCAGCGACGGACGGGAAGGAGGGGGTCCATGGGGGAACCCTGGGTTCCCCCATGGGAATCGAGCCGGTTCCGGAGCGGCTTCGGATCCTCGGGCTGACGGACACGTTCCTGCTCTGGACGAACCTCGGCATCTCGCTCCTCGTCCTCGTCCTCCCCGGGTTCTTCGACCTCTCGCTCGGCGACGCCCTGCTGGCGACGCTCGTCGGCGGGCTGATCGGCAACACGATGCTCGCCGTCGCCGGCCTGATCGGCGCCGACGGCCGCGTGCCGACGATGGTGCTGCAGCGCGCGCCGCTCGGGCACCGCGGCTCCTACCTGGCGACCGCGCTGAACGTCCTCCAGTGCTTCGGCTGGGCGATCTTCGAGCTGATCGTGATCGCGACCGCGGCCGGGCTCCTGTGCGACAAGCTCTTCGGGTTCCGCGCGACGTGGATGTGGACGCTGCTGTTCGGCGCGCTGACAACGGCGCTCGCGCTGCTTGGCCCGATCGGCTTCGTCCGGCGCTACGTCCGCAAGGTGGCGATCTGGGCGGTGATTGCCTCCCTCGCCTACCTGACCTGGTGGATCCTCGACGGCGCCGGCGGCCACCACGTCTGGTCGAGCGAGGGCCACCACGGCTCGTTCTGGGCGGCGGTCGACATCGTGATCGCGGTCACCGTCTCGTGGGCGCCGCTCGTCGCCGACTACACGCGCTTCTCGCGCGACCGGAAGAGTGCGTTCTTCGGGGTCGGGTTCGGCTACCTGCTGCCGACCCTCTTCCAGTTCGGCTTCGGGTCGGTCCTCGTCCTCTCACGCGTCGTCGACCCGAACAAGCCGGAGCTGATCCTCACCGCGATCGCGGGCGGCGGCCTCGCTGCGGCGCTGTGCCTCCTCGCGCTGACGGTCGACGAGACCGACGAAGCGTTCGCGAACGTCTACTCCGCCGGCGTCTCGCTCCAGAACCTCGTGCCGAAGGTGCCGCAGCGGCTGCTGCTCGCCGTCTCCTCTGTCATCGCGACCGGCGGCGCGCTCCTGATCGACCTGCGGAACTACCAGACGTTCCTCAGCCTGCTCGGCTCGTTCTTCGTGCCGCTCCTCGGGGTGCTGATCGCCGACTGGCTCGTCTCGGGGGCGCGCTACACGAGCGACCGGTTCTTCGCCGCCCCGGCCGTGCGGCCCGCGCAGGTCGCCGCGTGGCTGGTCGGCTTCGGCCTCTACCAGTGGCTCTACCCGAACGGGCCGAGCTGGTGGCTGTCGCTGATCCACCACGACACGGCCCCCTTCGACGTGACCGCGTCGCTGCCGAGCTTCGGCGCCGCGTTCGTCCTCTCCGCGGTCGCCGGTCTGCTCGCGCGACGACCGACCCCGTTGCTCGCGGAGACGTAGCGCGCGACGAGACCGCAGCGCGGCGTCTCGTACGATTGGCCGCATGCGGAATGGCGTCTCCCGCCGCCTCGTGCTCGTCGCGGCTGCCCTCCTCGGCCTGACCGCCGTCGTGGCGCTCGCCAGTCGAGCCAAATCGCCGACGGGAGGGGGCGCAACGGATCCGGCCTCCTCGGACACGCTCGTCGAGTACGTGCTCCTGTTCGGGGCAGTCGCGCTCGTGGTCACGTTCTGCGTCGCCGTCTACCTGCTCGTCACGGCGCACCGGAACGAGGGGTTCGCACCCCCGCCGCGCTCGAGCCTGTGGCGGACGCTGATCTTCGTCTTCGTCTCCGGCGCCGCCGCGGTCCTGCTCGCCTCCCGGCTGCACCACTTCCAGGTCAAGGAGCAGCCGCAGCAGGCGCCGGTGCAAGCGACCTCGCCCGACGGGAAGAACGGCCCGCGCGGCGACGCGGTGCCGTTCGACTGGGTGCCCGTCGCAGTCGTCGGCGGCCTGACCGCGCTCGGCCTCGCGACGGCGGCGATGCTCCTGCTGCGCCATCGTGCACCGAAGAAGCGCCTCCCGAGGCCGCCCGCCGAAGCGCTGGCGCTCGCGCTGGACGCCTCGCTCGACGACCTCCTCGCGGAGCCGGATCCGCGGCGGGCCGTGATCGCCGCGTACGCCCGGATGGAAGGCGCGCTCGCCGCGTCGGGCCTCGCGCGAAAGCAGGCGGAAGCCCCCCGCGAGTACCTCGAGCGCACGTTGCCCGAGCTGGGCGCCAGCGCCGGCTCGGCGAGACGCCTGACGACGCTCTTCGAGCGGGCGAAGTTCAGCCCGCACCGGATCGACGCCGCGATGAAGGACGAGGCGATCGCGGCGCTGACCGCCCTGCGGGACGAGCTGCGAGGCACGGTTGCGCAGGCTGCGTAACCTCGTGCTCTCGGCCGCCGCGGCCACCGCGGCGCTTGCGGTCGCTCTCCTCCTCTGGCCGGGCGAGCGCTCGGTCGCGCTCGACGCGTACTTCCTCGCCGTCGGGTCGCTCGCGCTCCTGGCAGTGCTCCGCGTGACCATCGGGCGCCTGCCGTCCGAGCAGCCGTCGCCCCTCGACGAAGCCGCGGCGGCGCCGGAGGCCGACCGGCCGCCGGATCTGATCGAGCTCGAGCGCGGAGTCGAGCTCGGCGCGCAGTCGGAGTTCGACCTCTACTTCCGGCTGCGCCCGCGCCTGCGCCGGATCGCCGCCGCGAAGCTGCACGCGCGCGGAATCGACCTCGACGCCGGCGACGGCGAGGCCGCCGCCGCGCTCGGCTCGCCCGTCTGGGAGCTGTTGCGACCCGACCGGCCCCGCCCCGATGCCACCGGCTCCCGCGCGCGCAGCGTGCGCTCGATCGAGGCGGCCGTCGAGGCGCTGGAGCGGCTGTGAACCTCGGCGAGGTCGCGGAGCTCTCGAACCGGCTGCTCGACGAGCTCGAGCGCGCAATCGTCGGGAAGCGCGACGCGCTCCGCCTCGTTCTGCTCGGCCTGCTGGCTGACGGGCACGTCCTGATCGAGGACTACCCGGGTCTCGCGAAGACCCTGATCGCGCGCTCGTTCGCGCAGGTCGCCGCCCTCAGGTTCGCGCGCATCCAGTTCACGCCCGACCTGATGCCGTCGGACGTGACCGGATCCTCGATCTACGACCAGCGCCGCGCCGAGTTCGAATTCCGCCCCGGCCCGATCTTCGCCAACCTCCTCCTCGCCGACGAGATCAACCGCGCCCCGCCGAAGACGCAGGCGGCGCTGCTCGAGGCGATGCAGGAGCGCCAGGTGACGACGGAAGGCGAGACGCGCCCGCTCGAACGACCCTTCCTGGTCCTCGCGACCCAGAACCCGATCGAGTACGAGGGCACCTATCCGCTGCCCGAGGCGCAGCTCGACCGGTTCCTGCTCCGCCTGGGCGTCGGCTACCCGTCGCGCGAGGACGAGCTCGGCGTCCTCGACCGCCGCCGCGAGCGGCGGACCGACGACATCGAGCTGCGGCCGGTCGTCGACGCGCAGGCGCTGCTCGGTATGCAGCAGGCGCTCGAGGACGTGCACATCTCGCCGAGCGTCGGCTACTACGTCGTCGACGTCGTTCGAGCCACGCGGGAGAGCCGGAGCGTCCAGGTCGGCGCCAGTCCGCGCGGGAGTCTCGCCGTCCTCAAGCTCGCCCGCGCGCACGCGGTCCTCGACGGCCGCGACTTCGTGATCCCGGACGACGTCAAGGCGGTCGCGGTGCCGGCGCTCGCGCACCGGCTGTCGCTGAAGCCGGAGCTCTGGGTTCAGCGCGTGCGGCCCGAGGACGTCGTCCGGGAGCAGCTGGAGGCCGTCCCGACGCCGCCCGCCGAGGACGTGCAGCGCGCCGCGAGTTGACGCGCGCCGCAGCCCCCAAGCTGACCGCGTACGCCACCCTCGGCGGCCTGGGGCTGCTCGCGGCGCTCGTCACCGGCAGGCCGGAGCTCGCCGC
This sequence comes from Gaiellaceae bacterium, assembly GCA_035274625.1. GTDB lineage: Bacteria > Actinomycetota > Thermoleophilia > Gaiellales > Gaiellaceae > DATBLE01. The sequence continues at coordinate 1,355 of DATENZ010000142.1, read as the reverse complement.
GCTCGCGCTTCCGTTCCTCGCGGTCCTCGCCGCGGCGCTGGTGCTCGACGCCGATCCAGAGCTGGAGGCGGAAGTCGACGTCGACCGGGACCGGCTCCTCGAGGGCGAAGAGCTCGGCGTCGAGCTCCGCCTCACGGCCGCGCGCACCGCCGAACGCGCCGAGCTCCTGCTCGCCCTGCCCGCGACGCTGACGGTGATCGAAGGCTCGAACCCGACGTCGGTCCGCGTCACGCCCGAGGGCGTGACAGTGCGCCTGCGTCTGCGCGCCGACCGCTGGGGCGGCTACACGATCGGCCACCTGCATGTCCGGGCACGTGACCCGTTCGGTCTCTTCGTCCGGACGAGCGAGCTGCACGCCCCCACCCCGATCCGCGTCTTCCCGCGCGAGGAGGCGCTGCGCGAGCTCCTCCGGCCCGCCGAGACGCAGCTCGGAAGCGGCGACGAGCTGTCGCGACGCAAGGGCGAGGGGCTCGAGTTCGCCGACCTCCGGCCGTTCGCGTTCGGCGACCGCGTCCGCCGCATCAACTGGCGGGCGAGCGCCCGCCGCGGCGAGCTCTGGGTGAACGAGCAGCACCCCGAGCGGAACGCCGACGTCGTCCTCTTCCTCGACAGCTTCGCCGAGGCGCGGCGCGGCGGCGCCGGGACGCTCGGGCCGGCAGTGCGGGCGGCGGCGGCGATCGCGTCCCGGTACGTCCGCCGGCGCGACCGGGTCGGGCTCGTCTCCTTCGGCGGCGTGCTGCGCTGGCTCACGCCCGGCATGGGCGCGACGCAGCTCTACCGGATCGTCGACGCGCTACTCGATACGGAGATCCTGCTCAGCTACGCGTGGAAGTCGATCGACGTCGTGCCCCCGCGAACGCTGCCGCCGCAGGCGCTCGTGATCGCGGTCACGCCGCTCCTCGACGAGCGTTCGGTGAACGCGCTCCTCGACCTGCGCGCGCGCGGCTTCGACGTCGCGGTCGTCGAGGTCTCGCCGCTCCCGTACGTCGAGGCCGGCCGCGGGCGCCTCCGCGAGCTGGCGTACCGGCTCTGGAAGCTGCGGCGCGACGCGCTCAGGGCGGAGTATCTCGCCGCAGGGGTCGCAGTGGCCGAGTGGCGCGAGGACGAGGCGCTCGCCGCCGCGCTGGGGGAGGTGACGGCATTCCGGCGTCACGCCAAGCTCGCGCGCGTCTGATCCTCGGCGCGGGCGCGGTGCTCGTCGCAGCGGCGCTGGGCGTCTACGCGGCCGTGGCCGCGGAGCGGCTCGGTTGGCTGCTGGCGGCGGCAGGCGCAGCCGGCGCCGGCGTCCTCGCAGTCGCGCTCCTCTTCCGGCTCGCCCGGCTGGTCACCGCCGCCGTCGTCCTGCTCGGAGCCGA
>DATENZ010000141.1:0-25281 GCA_035274625.1 Gaiellaceae bacterium | reverse complement strand
ATCGGGTCGTTGCCCTCCGCCGGGTGAACGGCGTAGCCGAAGCTGGCGCTGACGCCGCGCTCGTGGAGAGCCGCCTCGAGGCGGGCGGCGAGCGCCTCCGCCTGAGCGACGCCGACGACCTCCACCAGGACGGCGAACTCGTCGCCGCCGATCCGCGCCACGGTGTCCTCCGGGCTCGTCTGCTCGCGCAGCCCGGCCGCGAGCCGGCGCAGGTACTCGTTGCCGACGGCGTGACCCTCGGTGTCGTTCACCACCTTCAGGTCGTCTGCGTCGGCGAGGACGAGCGCGAACGGCTGCCCTCGCTCCAGCCTCGCCGCGAGTTGCCCCTCGAACGCGCGCGTGTTGAGCAGGTCGGTGAGGAAGTCGCGTTCCGCGTGGTCCTTCAGCCGCCGCATCAGCTCGCGATTGCTCGCGGCGGCCGAGCCGATCAGCCAGCCGATGCCGGCGCAGGTCGCGAACCGGATCAGGCCGCCGAACGAGAGCATCTGCTCGTTGGCCGCGAAGTTGGCGTTCATCGACGCCGCCAGCGCGTAGAGGCCGACGGAGATCGCGCCCGCGAGCGCCCCCCAGACCGGCCCCGTCGCAAGCGCCAGGAGCGCGATCGGGAGGTAGAGCAGATGTCCGATTCCGAGGCCCGGTACCTCGATTCGCGCCATGCCGACGAAGACCAGGCTCACGTACGCCGCCAGCGAGATCCCGACCAGGACCCGCCGCCGACCAAGGTGGTCTGCGACCATGGACAAACCGTCGCCCGCTTCGTACGAGCAGTCGTCCCTCTGACGGGTGATACGATCTGACTAGGCGATGCCTAGGCGAGATCCATATTCCGCTACCGAGGCGGCGCGCGCGCTGGGGATCAGCCTCGACACCCTCCGCCGCTGGGACCGCGCCGGCCGGATCCGCACGCTCCGCGACTCCGCCAACCGCCGCCTCGTCCCCGCTGCCGAGGTCGACCGGCTCAAGGGTGGCGAGGGAGAACGCGTAAGCGCGCGCAACCACTTCCGCGGGGTCGTCCGGGACGTCAAGATCGAAGGCCTGCTCGCGCAGGTCGAGCTCGACGTGACGGAGCCGGCGCGCGTCGTCGCGATCATCACGCGCGAAGCCGCCGAGGAGCTCGGACTGCGTCCAGGAATCGCGGCCTCGGCGGTCGTGAAGGCGACCTCGGTGATGGTCGAGCTGTGACGCGCGCCGCGCCGCCACACCCGGAACCCTGTTGAGGCGGGCCGGCTTCAGGCTCGCGGCGGCGCTCGCTGCGCTCGTCGCGCTCGCGTTCCTGCTCCTGCCCGTCGTCGCGATCTTCCTGCGGGTGTCACCCGGCGAGCTGCTCAACCGGCTCGATGACTCGGTCGTCGTCGATGCGCTGGCGGTGACGGCGAAGACGAACGGCATCGCGTTCGCGCTCACGCTGCTGCTCGGCACACCCGCCGCGTACCTGATCGCCACCCAGCGCTTCCCCGGCCGCGCCCTGGCGATCACCCTGACCGAGCTGCCGCTCGTCCTGCCGCCGGCCGTCGCTGGCATCGGCCTCCTCGCCGCGTTCGGCCGGCTCGGGCTGCTCGGGGGGACGTTCGACGCGCTCGGGCTGCGGCTCGGCTTCACGCAGGCCGCCGTCGTGCTCGCGGTGCTGTTCGTCGCCGGGCCGTTCTACCTGCGTCAGGCGATCGCCGCCTTCGAGGCCGTCGATCCGACCATGCTCGCGGCCGCCCGAACGCTCGGGGCCGGCCCCGGGCGCACCTTCCTGCGCGTCGCGCTCCCTCTCGCCGCGAGCGGCCTCGGCGCGGGCGCGGCGCTCTCGCTCGCCCGCGGCATCGGCGAGTTCGGCGCGACGATCATGTTCGCGGGCAGCCTGCAAGGCGTCACCCAGACCTTCTCGCTCGCGATCTACGCCCAGTTCGACGTCGACTTCACCCGCGCGCTCGCGCTCGGCGCGCTCCTCGTGCTCGTGAGCGCGGCCGTCCTCCTCGCGATCAAGGCGATCCCCGCATGGCGCTCTCGCTCGACATCGCCGTTCCTCGTCGCTCCTTCGAGCTCGCGCTAGCGCTCGAGGTCGGGCCCGAGACGCTGGCCCTCGTCGGGCCGTCGGGCGCCGGCAAGACGTCCGTGCTGCACGCCGTCGCCGGCCTGCTGCGACCCGCCCGCGGTCGAGTCGCGCTCGACGGCGGCACCCTCTTCGACTCCGAAGAAGGAATCGACCTCCCCCCGGAGCGGCGGCGCATCGGCCTCGTCTTCCAGGAGTACGCGCTCTTCCCGCACCTGTCCGTCGAGGCGAACGTCGGCTTCGGCGGGCGCGAGCGCGCGCCCGAGCTGCTGGAGCGGTTCCGGATCGCACATCTGGCGAAGGCGCGGCCTGGCGAGCTCTCCGGCGGCGAGCGCCAGCGCGTTGCCCTCGCACGCGCGCTCGCGCGCGACCCCGCCATCCTGCTCCTCGACGAGCCGATGGCCGCCCTCGACGCCCACACGCGCACGGCGGTCAGAGCCGAGCTGCAGGAGCTGCTCGGCGAGCTCGGGCTGCCGACACTCCTCGTCACGCACGACTTCGAGGACGCGTCCGCCCTCGCGGACCGCGTGGGCGTGATCGCGGACGGGAGGCTCCTCCAGCTCGGCCGTCCGGACGAGCTCGTCGCTGCGCCGAGCGACGCCTTCGTCGCCGGCTTCACGGGCGGGAACCTGCTGCACGGCTTCGCGCGGCCGACGCGCGAGGGCCTGACCGAAGTCGTGCTCGACGGCGGCGCTGTCGTATTCTCGACCGATCGCGCTGAAGGCCGCGTCGGCGTTGTCGTCTACCCGTGGGAGGTCTCGATCGCCCACGCGGCGGCTGCCGACTCGGCGCTCAACCACGTCAGCGCCCCGATCTCGTCGCTCGTCACCCTCGGGAACCGCGTCCGTGTGCGCGTCGGACCGCTCGTCGGCGAGGTCACCACGGCGTCGGCCGAGCGCCTCGAGCTCGAGCGAGGGAAGATCGTGGTCGCGTCGTTCAAGGCGACGGGCGCGCGGCTGGTGCCGCTCCGCGACGAGACGCATCGGACCCCGGTTTAGCTCGACCGGCAGCGGAAACACCGGCGAGGCGTGACCGGAACCCGGAGCGGAGCGGGGCGGGCTAGACGGCGCCTGCAGCTGCTCCTTCCGCTCGGTCTGCCACTTCTCGCGACCGGCTGCGGCCGCGAGAACCTGCTCGACCCGGCGAGCCCGCAGCAGCACAAGATCGCGACGCTCTGGTGGGTGATGATGGGTGTGGCCTGGTTCGGGCTCGCCCTGATCGGCTTCCTCCTCGCGCTCGGCTGGCTGCGCCGCAAGCGCGAGGGACTGCCCGGCGGGGGCGGCGACCGGGTCGCGACCGCGCTCGTCGTCGGGCTCGGCGTCGCAGCCCCGATCGTCTCGCTCTCTGCGCTCTTCGTCTGGTCGGACATCTTCGTCATGCGCGCGACCTCGGCGCCGAACCCGTCGTCGACGTCGCTGACCGTGGAGGTGACCGGACACCAGTGGTGGTGGGAGGTTCGCTACCCCGGCACCCGGGCCGTGACTGCGAACGAGATCCACATCCCGGTCGGCGCGCGCGTCAACCTCGTCGGCAAGACCGCAGACGTGATCCACAGCTTCTGGATCCCCAAGCTGAACCGGAAGATCGACCTGATCCCCGGCCGCACGAACCGGATCGTCCTCGAGGCGACGCGGGCCGGACGCTTCCGCGGCCAGTGCTACGAGTACTGCGGCCTCCAGCACGCGCACATGGGCATGGAGGTCGTGGCGGAGTCGCCGGCGCGGTTCCGCGCGTGGCTGGCGAACATGGCCAAGGACGCCGCCGCGCCGAGCACGTCCATGCAGCGCCAGGGACGAGAGGCGTTCCTGAACGAGGCGTGCTCCGGCTGCCACCAGATCCGCGGCACCGACGCCCACGCGCGCGTCGGCCCCGACCTCACCCACGTCGCCTCGCGCGCCACGATCGCCGCTCTCACGCTCCCGAACGAGACGGGCACGCTCGCCGGCTGGATCGTCGACCCGCAGCACGACAAGCCGGGCGCCCGCATGCCCGCCCTCGACCTGCAGGGGCCGGAGGTGCAGGCGCTGGTCGCGTACCTGGAGTCGCTGCGGTGACCGTCCTCGCGCCGCCCGTCGAGGAGCGCGTCGAGCTCCTCGACCGGATCTGGGAGGAGCGCCCGGGCGTCCTCGGCTGGCTGACGACGGTCGACCACAAGCGGATCGGCCTCCTTTTCTTCTTCACGTCGCTCGCGTTCTTCGCGGCGGGCGGGGTCGAGGCCCTCGTTATCCGGACGCAGCTGGCCGGGCCGGATCAGCGGCTCGTCGGCCCGCAGACCTTCAACGAGCTGATGACGATGCACGGGACGACGATGATCTTCCTCTTCGTCGTCCCGATGGGCCTGGGCGCGTTCGGGAACTACCTCGTGCCGCTGATGCTGGGGGCGCGCGACCTCGCCTTCCCGCGGCTGAATGCCCTGTCGTACTGGATCTTCCTCGCGTCGGGCCTCTTCATCTACACCGGCCTGTTCGTCGGGCAGGGCCCGGATCAGGGCTGGTTCAGCTACGTGCCGCTCGCGCTGAAGCAGTTCGACCCGAGCCTCGGCCCCGACTTCTACGCGCTCGGGCTGATCTTCAACGGCCTGTCGACGACGGCGACGGCGATCAACCTCGTGACGACGATCTTCAAGCTGCGCGCCCCCGGGATGTCGCTCAACCGGCTGCCGCTCTTCTGCTACGCGCAGCTCGCCGCGGCCGGCTCGGCGCTGATCCTGCTGCCGCCGCTGACGCTCGACCTCGTCCTGCTCGAGCTCCAGCGCAAGGCCGGCTTCCACTTCTTCGACGTCGCCGCCGGCGGGAGCCCGATGCTCTGGCAGCACCTCTTCTGGCTGTTCGGCCATCCCGAGGTGTACCTGATCGTCCTCCCGGCCTTCGGGATCACGACGTCGATCATCCCGACCTTCGCGAAGCGGAAGATGGTCGCCGCGCCGCTGGTCGCGCTCGCCGAGCTGCTCGTCGCCTTCATCGGCTTCGGCGTCTGGGCGCACCACATGTTCAGCACGGGCATGCCGACGAGCGCGCTGGTGTTCTTCGCCGCCGCGACGTTCATGGTCGTGATCCCGTCGACGGTGCAGATCTACGCGTGGCTCTTCACCGTCAACCTCGGCCGCCCGGAGTTCCGGACGCCGCTCCTCTTCGTCGGCGCCTTCATCGTCTTCTTCGTCATCGGCGGCCTGTCCGGGATCATGTTCGCCGCGATCCCGTTCGACCAGGCGACGACGGACACGTACTTCGTCGTCGCGCACTTCCACTTCATCATCTTCGGCGCGGCGGTCTTCCCGATCCTCGGCGGGATGTTCTACTGGTTCCCGAAGGTCACCGGCCGCATGTACCACGAGGGCTGGGCGAAGGCGTCGTTCTGGCTGACGTTCTCGGGGACGGCGCTGACGTTCTTCCCGATGCACATCGCCGGCCTGCTCGGGATGCCGCGGCGCGTCTACACGTACCCGCACGGGCTCGGCTGGGACGGCTACAACCTCGCCGAGACGATCGGCGGCTTCATTCTCACGGCCGGTCTCGTCCTGATCGCGGCGAACCTCGTCTTCAGCCGTCTCCGCGGTGCGCCCGCCGGGCCGAACCCGTTCCGCGGGCCGACGCTCGAGTGGGCGACCTCGTCCCCGCCGCCGCCGTACAACTTCGCGGTCATCCCGACGGTGCGCAGCGAGTATCCGGGTTGGGATGACGAGGCCCTGTTCGAGGATCGGCGGCGGCTCGAGCGCGGGCTCGGCACGTATCCCGACGGACACCGGCAACCCGAGGCGACGGTGCGCGACGCCTACCCCGACGACGTGGCGGACATGCCCTCTGAGTCCGGTTGGCCGGTCGCCGTCGCCGTGCTCCTGTCGCTGATGTTCGCGCTCACGCTGACGTCGCACTTCGTCGCCGCCGGAGTGGTCGCCGGCCTGGCCGGGTTGGCTGCGGCCGCGTGGCTGTGGAAGGAGCCGGCGGAGTGAACGTGTTCGCAGTCCCGGCGCGGCGCTCGCGGGCGCGCGGCTGGTGGGGCATGGCCCTGTTTGCGGCGACCGAGGCGACTCTCTTCGGGACGATCTTCGGCACCTACGTCTACCTTCGGTTCAAGGCCGTGCACTGGCCGCCGGACGGAATCGCGTCGCCGAGCATCACGATCCCGCTCGTTCTCACCGGCGTGCTGCTGGCGACGAGCGCGCCGATGCAGCTGGCCTCGGCCGCGGCACGCTCGGGTCGTGCACGCCGCGCGCAGGCGCTCCTGCTGCTCGCGCTCGTTGTCCAAGCAGGCTACTTCGCGATGCAGCTCCAGCGCTACGCGGACGACGTCCAGGCGCACCCGCCGCAGCTCTCCGCCTACACGTCGATCACCCAGCTGATGGTCGGCGCCGACCACTTCCACGTCTTCGTCGGCCTGCTGCTGAACCTCTTCCTCCTGGCGAAGCTGATGGACGGCCGGGTCACCGCCTACCGGCGGACGGGCGTCCAGGCCGCCGCCCTCTACTGGCACGTCGTCAACGCCCTGACCGTCGTCGTCGTCCTCCTCCAGCTCTCGCCGTCGTTGTGAGGATCCCGCGCTCGCTCCCCGCGCTCGAGGCGCTCCAGTGGTTCGGCCTTCTCGCCGGCCCGCTCGCCTACGCCGTCGAGCACGTGCTCGGCCTCGGCGCGACGCTCGCCCGCTGCAACCCGGCCGGCTTCGGGCTCGACCCCCACCCCTACCAGCTGGCCGCGATGACGGTCGCGGCTGCGATCGTCGTCGCCGGCGAGGCTGCCGCGCTGCTGGTGTTCGTCGCGCTGCGTCCCGTCGGTCAGGAGGACAACCCGCCGCCGGGGCGGATTCGCTTCCTCGCCGCCGCCTCGCTCGTCCTCGGGCCGATCTTCCTTACGCTGGTGCTCCTGAACGGGTTCGGGGCCGTCTACGACGGGCCGTGCCGGCAGGCATGAGCCGCGCCGTACTCATCGGCGCGCTCGCGGCGCTGGTCCTAGCGCTCCCGGCTGCGGCCGACCCGCCGCGACCCGGCGTCTACACCGACGCGGGCTCCAGCTCGGCCGCCGGGACGCCGCGCGGTCTCGCCGCCGAGGGCTATGCGCTCTACGGCGCCAACTGCGCGACGTGCCACGGGTCGGCCGGCGCGGGCATCGTCGCGCCGTCCAAGGCACGCGGCAGCGGCGAGACGCCGCGGTTCGGCCCACCCCTCCGCGGAGTCGGGGCCCGCGCAGCCGACTTCTACCTTCGGACCGGGTACATGCCGCTCGAGTCGCCGCGGGACCAGCCGAGCCGGAGCCGCGTGCTCTTCACCGACCGCCAGATCCGGGCGCTCGTCGCCTACGTCGCGTCGCTGGGCGGCGGCCCGCCGGTCCCCCGGCCGCACCCGGAACGGGGGAGCCTGAGCGAGGGGCTGAAGGCGTTCACGGAACACTGCGCCGGCTGCCACCAGGTCGTCGCCGAGGGCGGGATCGTCACCGGCGCGCGCGTGCCGCCGCTCGAGCAGGCGACGGCGGTGCAGATCGCGGAGGCGGTCCGGATCGGGCCGTATCTCATGCCTCGCTTCTCGAGGCGCCAGCTCAGCGACGCGGAGCTCGACTCGATCGTCCGCTACGTCCAGTACGCGAAGCATCCGCACGACGAGGGTGGCTGGGCGATCGGCCACCTCGGGCCTTTCCCGGAAGGGATGGTCACGTGGCTGATCGGCGGCACGCTCCTCGTCGGCCTCTGCCTCGTGATCGGAAGGCGGGCGCATCGATGAAGCTCGTCCGCCTGGTGCTCGCCGTGCTGCGGCTGTGGCGGAACTGGCCGGAGGCCGAAGCGCGCGAGCCGCGCATCGTCGCCGAGGGCAAGCCGGACCGCCGCGCCGAGCTCGCGGTCCTGGGCCTGCTCGCGGCCGCGTCGATCTGCGGTGTCGCGTTCATCGCCGTCTACGCGCTCGACCGGCTGCCACGGCAGACGCAGCTGCTCGGCCTGTCGCTCGGGCTCACGTTCGTGTTCGTCGCGGCCGCCCTGATCGTCGTCGGGCGGCGGCTCGTCCCGTACGAGGAGCTCGAGGAGCACTACCCCGAGCCGGCGCATCCCGAGGAGCAGGAGGACGTCGTCCGGATCGTCGACGAGAGCGGCAGCCGGTTCACGCGGAAGCGCCTGCTGAAACTGGCGGCGGCCGGCACCGGCGGCGTCGTCGCGACGGCCCTGGTCACGCCGGCGGTCTCGCTCGGGCCCGTCTTCGACACCGACCGGCTCTATCGCACGCCGTGGCACCGCGGCCGTCGCCTCGTCGACGAGGCCGGGCGACCGTACCTCGCCGCCGCGATCGAGACGGACACCTTCTACACCGCGTACCCGGAGGACGCCCCGCGCGACGACCTGGCCGCGCCGCTCGTCGTCGTCCGCCTCGACCCGGGGAAGCTCCGGCTCCCCGCAGGGCGCGACGGCTGGGCGCCGCGCGGCATCCTCGCCTACTCGAAGACGTGCACGCACGCGGCCTGCGCGATCGCGCTCTACCGGACGCCGCTGTTCGAGCCGACGTCGCCGCGCCCGGCCCTCGTCTGCCCGTGCCACTACTCGACGTTCGACCCGGCGACGGGCGGGACGGTCCTCTTCGGCCCCGCGGGTCGACCGCTGCCGCAGCTCCCGCTCGCGATCGACGACGCCGGCCACCTGCGGGCGGGCGGCGGTTTCTCCGGCCCGATCGGCCCGTCCTGGTGGGGCGTGCGCGAGAGGAAACGCGTGTGATCCGGAAGGCGGTCGCCTACCTCGACTCGCGCGCCGGCGCGGCGCCGCTGCTGAAGAAGGCGCTCCGCTACGTGTTCCCCGACCACTGGTCGTTCCTCCTCGGCGAGGTGGCGCTGTACTCGTTCGTGATCCTCGTCGGAACGGGTATCTACCTGACGCTCTTCTTCGATCCGAGCACGGCGAAGACCGTCTACAACGGCAGCTATGCCCCGCTCCAGGGGGCGCGGGTCTCGGAGGCGTACAAGTCAGTCGTCGACCTCTCGCTCGAGCGCAAGGCCGGGCTGTTGATGCGCCAGACCCACCACTGGGCGGCGAACGTCTTCATCGCGGCGATCGTGCTCCACCTGATCCGGGTCTTCTTCACCGGCGCGTTCCGCAAGCCTCGCGACCTCATCTACTACGCCGGCCTCGGGATGCTGATGCTCGCGCTGCTCGAGGGGTTCCTGGGCTACTCGCTCGCCGACGACCTCCTGTCCGGGATGGGGCTCGCGATCGCCTACTCGGTGGCGATGTCGTTCCCGTTCTTCGGCGCGAACCTCGCCCTGCTCGTCTGGGGCGACCCGTTCCCGGGGGACGCGGCGTTCTGGCCGCGGATGTACATCGGCCACGTCCTCCTGCTGCCGGTCCTGATCGGCGGCCTGCTCGCGCTCCATCTCGGCCTGCTCGTCGCGCGCCACCACACCCAGTTCCGGCAGGAGCGGGAGACGGAGCGACGCGTCGTCGGCCTGCCGACGTTCCCCGGCTACGTGCCGCGGACGCTGGGCCTCGCGTCCGGCGTCGCGGGGCTCCTGTTCCTCCTCGGCGGGCTCGTCCAGATCAACCCGATCTGGCTCTGGGGGCCGTACGAGGTCTCGCAGGGGACGAACGGCGCGCAGCCCGACTGGTACCTCGGCTGGCTGATCGGCGGCCTGCGGCTGATGCCGGGCTTCGACGTCACGATCGGCGACTACACCCTCGTCCCGAACGCGTTCTGGGCCGGCGCCGGGTTCCCGCTGTTCGTCTTCCTCGTCCTCCTGCTGTGGCCGTGGCTGGAGCGGAAGGCGACGGGCGACCACGCCGTGCACAACCTCCTCGACCGGCCGCGCGACGCGCCATGGCGGACTGCGATCGGCGTCGGGCTGCTCACCTGGGTGTTCCTCGTCTTCTTCTTCGGGACCGCCGACCGCCTCTACGTCTACTTCGGCGCGTCGTACACGACCCAGCTCTGGGTGTACCGCGTGCTCGTCTGGGTGCTGCCGGTGGCGGCGGGGGCGGTCGCCTACCGGGTCTGCAACGAGCTGCGGGCGGGCGAGCGGGTCGCACGCGAGCGAAAGCGCGCCGAGGAGGAGGCGCCCTACATCATCGGGACCTGACGGAGGATCCTCGGCTCGATCCGGTCGAGGATCGCCATCAGGCTCGGCCCGGTCACGGTGATCCCGTGGTTGCGAAGGCCGATCACGGCTTCGTTCGGGTTCGGCTCGGCCGCGAGCAGCTCGGCCACGCTCCTGGCCAGCTCCTCGGTGCCGCAGGGGTAGTTGACGTCCGTCGCCGGGATCTCCTGCATCCACGCGTGCACGTGGAGGATCGCGCCGACCCCCGGGTGCGCCTGGTAGATCATCCAGTGCTCGATCGCGTCGACGGAAACGCGGCGCGGCTCGATTCCCGGCGGCACGCTGAGCACGATCCGGTTGTGCTCCTGGTCGTAGTTGGAGACGAGCAGGATGTCGCGCCCCGGCTGCTCGAGCTTCGACTTGTCGACGCCGCTCGCGCTCATCCAGAAGCGCCGCTCGTCCTTCCGCTGCGAGAGGTTCCCGTACGAGAGGCCGCCGATCCCGTACAGCCGCTTGACGTGGCGCAGCTCGCGCTCGCTGAGCAGGTCCTCGATCGGGAACGGAGAGGGGAGCAGGTCGAGATCGCCGAGGCGCGCCCCGGCCGCGATGATCTCCTCCGTCACCTCGTCGCCGTCCCAGAGCGCGGGCTCCAGGTCGGTGACGAACTCGTTGTCGATCACGAGCCGTGAGCGGGCGAGGGGCAGGAGCCGGTCGACGATCGCGGCGGCGAGCGCCTCCTCGCCGCGCTCGGCGGTGTCGCCGTAGTGGCCGCGCTCCATCGTCGTGAACCACGCGCCCTCGCCGGGCACGTAGCAGAGCGCGATGTTCGCGAGCGCCCGGACGAGCATCGGATAGTCCTCGGGGAGCGAGTGGCTCTCGCGCTCGTAGAGGCCGACGACGAAGGTGCCGCGCGAGCGTCGCCGGAACGGCTTCGGATCGTCGACGTCGACGACGTTGATCACCAGGTCGGCGGCGTTCGCGTCGGCGGTCTCCGAGAGACCGGCCTGGCCGAGCGCGTCGCGGAGCAGGCCGACGAGGCGGTCGAGCGAGGCGGTCGCGGGGCGGCCGACGACGGCGAAGGAGGCCGTCGCCTCTGCCTCCGCGGCACGTGACGAGGGGCGAGCTGCGCTCAGGTCAGACGATTTCGGCAAGGACGACTCCCAGGGTAGGTAGGGCGAGAGTAAGCGTAAACGACGTCCAACCCACCACGACGAGCGGGCGCCGGCTCCGCTCCGGCCGGCCTTCGCGGATCTCCCGCGCGAGGCGCGGCCCGAGGACGAAGTCGTGCAGGTACGCGACGCAGACGAGGGCGACGAACGAGCCGGCCTTGACCCCGAACACGGCCGCCGCCGCCGCTCCTCCGTCGGGCAGGACCTCCGAGGCGAGCGGGATCCCGGTGGCGACGAGAACGAGCAGCGCGCTCCAGCCGATCGGGCGCCAGCGCTCCCCGAGGCCGCGCATCGCCTGCTGCCGCGTCTCGCCGGTCAGCCGCCGGATGACGGGCACGGCGATGAAGGTGAGCGCGACCGTGCCGCCGACCCAGACCGTCGCCGCGAGGACGTGGACGACGACGAAAACGATCTCGAGCCAGTGCGGCATCGGCGCCACTCTGCCGCACAATGCAGGCGTGAAGCGCGAGGACTGGAACCGCAAGCACGCGGACGGCGAGCATCACTTCGGCGGCGCGCCGAACCGGTTCTTCGTCGCGGAGGCGGCCGAGCTCGCGCCCGGCCGCGCCCTCGACCTCGCCTGCGGCGCCGGCCGGAACGCCGTCTGGCTCGCCGAGCAGGGCTGGAGCGTGCTCGGCGTGGACTTCTCCGAGGTCGGGCTCGCGAGCGCACGCGCGCTGGCGGCGGAGCGCGGGGTGGAGGTCGAGTGGGTCGAGGCGGACGTCCGCGACTGGGTGCCGGCGCCGGCGAGCTTCGATCTGGTCGCGGTCCTCTACCTGCACCTGCCGGCGGACGAGCGCCGGCCCGTCCTCGAGCGCGCGGCGGCCGCGGCCGCTCCGGGCGGAACGGTCGTCGTGGTCGGGCACGACCTCCAGAACCTGAACGGCGGCCACGGCGGGCCGCAGGACGCGCGCGTGCTCTTCACGCCGGACGACGTCGTCGCCGAGCTGCCGGGGCTCGAGGTCGAGAAGGCAGAGCGCGTGCTGCGGCCGGTCCAGACGGAGGGCGGTGAGGCGCACGCGATCGACGCGTTCGTCCGCGCGCGGCGACCCGCCTAACCCGGACTGCAGCTCTCGCCGTGCCCGGTCGCGCCGGGCAGGCGTCCGAGCAGGTCGACGAGCTGCTCCAGCTCCTCGGGTGCGAACCGCTCCTCGAAGATCTCTCGGATCTGCGTCACGTGCGTCCTGCCGGCGCGCTCGAGCAGCTCACGCCCTTCGTCCGTGAGCACCGCGTAGGTGACGCGGGCGTCGCTCTCGCACTCGCCTTTCCGCACCCAGCCGTCGCGCTCGAGCCCGTCGAGCAGGCGGGTCACCCCCGACGGCGTCAGGACCAGCCTCTCCGCCAGGTCGACGCGGCGCATCCCGCCGTCCTCCCGCGAGAGGTGGAGGAGCGCCTCGTAGTCGTTGACCGACAGGCCGTGGTCGGTCACGAGACGGGCTGAGAGCTCGCGCGTCAGCGCCGCGTGCGCCCGCAGGAGCCGGGAGAACACTGCCACCGATGTTTGAGGGGTCAATACTTGACTCATCACGTATCTGTGCTAGATTACTTGCGTGCGCAACAAAGTGTAGCGCACGATCAAGAGGAGGAGGAAGACAAGTGAGCACCATTCTTCAGGCCGAGCAGGCCGTCCCGACCGGCACGTGGACGCTCGACAAGGTGCACTCCAGCGTCGGGTACGCGGTCCGGCACAGCGGCGTCTCGCTCTTCAAGGGCGACGTGACGGACGTCGACGCCGAGCTCGTCGACGGCACGCTGCGCGGCAGCGCCGATGTCTCGAGCATCACGGTGAACGACGAGAACCTGCAGGCGCACCTGCTCTCGCCGGAGTTCTTCGACGTCGAGCGCACACCGCGGGTCTCGTTCGAGTCGACCTCGATCCGCCGCGACGGCGACGAGCTCGCCGTCGAGGGCGAGCTCGAGATCCGCGGCGTCGCCCGTCCGGTCACGCTGAAGGGCACGATCGCAGGCCCCGTCGCCGGCCCGGCCGGCGAGAAGCTCGGCGTCGCGCTCGAGACGGTCGTCGACCGGACGAGCTTCGGCATCACGTGGAACATGGAGCTGCCGGGCGGCGGGTCCATCCTCGACAACGAGGTGACGCTGACCGCGAACCTCGAGCTGGCGAAGGCGTAATCGATGCGCGTCCTCGGAATCAGCGGGAGTCTGCGGCGGGATTCGTACAACCGCGGGCTCCTGCTGGAGGCCGCCAAGCTCTTCCCGGTCGGTACCGAGCTCGAGCTCTTCGACGGGCTCAAGGCCGTGCCTCCGTATGACGAGGACGACGACGTCGAGGAGGCTCACCCGGGCGTCGAGGCGCTCCGCGAGGCGATCGCCCGCGCCGACGCGCTCCTGATCGCGACGCCGGAGTACAACGCGTCGGTGCCGGGTCAGCTGAAGAACGCGATCGACTGGGCGTCGCGGCCGCGCGGCGCCGCCGTGCTGCGCGGCAAGCCGGTCCTCGTGATCGGCGCCAGCACCGGCTCCTTCGGCGGCGTCTGGGCGCAGGCCGAGCTTCGCAAGATCCTGCGGACCGCCGGCGCACGGGTCGTCGAGGGGGAGCTGGCCGTGCCGCGGGCGCACGCGCGGCTCGTGGAGGACGGCCGCCTCCTGGACGACGAGCTCAGCGAGCGGCTGGCCGAGCTGACCGAGGCGCTGCTGGGAGAGGCTGCGCCCCGCCCGGTGGCAGTCGCCGCCTGAGTCGGCCGCCGGTCACTTGACGAGCTTGTCGAGCGCGGCGCGGACCGCCGCCGGGCGAAGCGCGCCGACACCGATGCGCTGGAGCGTGCCGCCCGTCGGACCGGCGAAGAACGTGGGCGTCGAGTCGACGTGCGCGCTCGTCGACTGCCGGTCCGTCGCGACGATCGCGGCGTTCACCTCCGGCGAGTTCCGCGCGGCCAGCATCGCGCCGGCGTCGAAGCCGGAAATCGCTTCGCCGACCGAGCGGAGCAGGGGATCGGTCACCCAGCCCGAGTTCTCTGCGCCCTGGTTCCGGTACAGCAGGTCGACGAAGTCCCAGAGCCGGCCCTGCAGCCCGGCCGCGTAGGTCGCGCGCAGAGCGGTTTGGGATTCCGGCCCGATGAACGCGATCCCGGCGAAGACGAGCCTCACCTTCCCCGGCCGGACGTAGCCGTCGATGATCATCGGCAGCGTCCGGAGCGAGAAGTCGCGGCAGAACGGGCATTGCAGGTCGGCGAACTCGACCATCGTCACCGGCGCCCGCGGGCTGCCGAGCTCGTTCAGGCGCTGCGGGACCCCGCGCAGCAGGGCGGCCGTGTCGGCGGCGCCCGAAACCCCGGCCGTTGCGCCGGCGGCCCTGCTTGCGCCGGCGGTCGTAGCGCGCGACGCGCCGTCGCCGCCCGAGCCGAGGACGCTGACGAGCAGCAACGCGGTGGCGATCCCGGCCGCGAAGACGGCGACGGCGGCGATCACGCTCGTCCTGCTGACGGCAACGCCTCTCATGCCCCGACGGTATCGGCATGATTCCCGCGGTGGCTGAGTCGATGCTCGCCCTGAGAAAGGCGGCGCCGGAGAAGGGGCTGCAGCTGGACGAGATCCCGGTGCCCGCCCCGGCGGACGACGAGGTCCTCGTCGAGGTCGAGACGGCGAGCGTCTGCGGAACCGACCTGCACATCTACAGCTGGGACGAGTGGTCGCAGCAGCGGATCGTCCCGCCGCTCACGCTCGGTCACGAGTTCGCCGGGACGATCGTCGACCAGGGGAAGCTCGTCCGCAACGTCGCGGTCGGTGACTACGTCTCGGCCGAGAGCCACATCACGTGCGGCGTCTGCTTCCAGTGCCGCACCGGGCACGCGCACATGTGCGAGCGGACGCGGATCCTCGGCGTCGACCGCGACGGCGCCTTCGCGCGCTACGTCGCCGTGCCCGAATCCGTCGTCTGGCGGAACGACCGCTCGAAGCTCCCGCCGGAGATCGCGACGATCCAGGAGCCGTTCGGAAACGCGGTCTTCGCGACGAGCGAGCAGGACCTCGCGAGCCGCGCGGTCGCCGTCCTCGGCTGCGGCCCGATCGGCCTCTTCACGATCGGGATCGCGCGCGCGTCGGGCGCCGCCGTCGTGATCGCCGCCGACCGGACGCCGTTCCGGCTGGGGCTCGCGCGCGAGATGGGGGCGACGGACGTGGTGAACGTCGACGAGACGCCCGACGTGCCGGCGTGGTTCCACGCCCGGAACGAGGGCTTCGGGTTCGACGTGGTGTTCGAGATGTCGGGCTCGGCGCGCGCGATCGCCGACTCCTTCCAGATCGCGCGGAACGGGGGCCGGGTGATCCTGTTCGGGATCCCGGCGCGGCCGGTCGAGATCGACGTCGCCGAGGCGCTGATCTTCAAGAACCTGAGCGTGCTCGCGCTGAACGGCCGGAAGATCTTCGAGACCTGGTACCGGACCCGCTGGCTGCTCGAGAGCGGTGTCGTCGACGTGCGGCCGTTGATCACGAAGGAGCTGCCGCTGGAGGAGTTCGAGACTGCCTTCGCGCTGCTCGCCGCCGGCGAGGCCTGCAAGATCGTCCTCTATCCCGGTGGGCGCGCGCCCACGCCCGCGGTGGAGGAGCGCGAGCGCGAACGGGTGACGGTGAAGGGCAGCTGGCAGCACCGATGACGTCGCTCGCCTCCGGCTCGCTCCCGTGGGGGAAAGCATGTTTCCCCCACGGACCCCCTTCTTCTAGAGGCCGATTTAGCCGGGGGAACCTCCCGGTTCCCCCCGGCCCCCTCCCCACTCATCGACCGAGACTCGGCCGATGAGTACCGCCCTCGACGACAGGCTGCGCGCCGAGCTCGACGCCCTCCGCGACGCCGGCACGTACAAGCGCTTCAACACGCTCTGCTCGCCGCAGGGCCCGGTGGTCGAGATGCAGGACCGGGGTGAGGTGCTCGTCCTCTCGTCGAACAACTACCTCGGGCTCGCCGACCGCGAGGAGGTGGTCGAGGCCGGGATCGACGGCCTGCGCCGCTACGGCGCCGGCACTGCGTCGGTCCGGTTCATCTGCGGCACGTTCGAGCCGCACCTCGAACTGGAGCAGGAGCTCGCCGAGCTCGTCGGAACCGACGCATCCCTCACGTACGTGTCGGCTTGGAACGCGAACGAGGCGCTGATCCCGAGCCTGACCGACGAGAACACCGTCATCCTCTCGGACGCGCTCAACCACGCCAGCATCATCGATGCCGTCCGGCTCGCCCGGCCGGCGCGCAAGGCGGTCTTCAAGCACTCGGACATGGACGACCTGCGCGGCCAGCTCGAGGCGCTCGAGCCGGGCCAGCGTGCGCTCGTGCTCACGGACGGCGTGTTCTCGATGGAAGGCGACCTCGCCAAGCTGCCCGACATCGTCGAGCTCGCCCGCGCCCACGACGGGGTCGTCGTCGTCGACGACTCGCACGGCACGGGCGTGATGGGCGAGACCGGCCGCGGGGTCGCCGAGCACTACGGCCTGCTCGGCGAGATCGACGTGATCACCTCCACGCTCGGGAAGGCGCTCGGCGGCGCGGCGGGCGGCTTCGTCGCCGCGGGCGAGCAGGTCTGCGACATCCTCGCGCAGCGCTCGCGGCCGCAGCTCTTCTCGAACGCGCTCCCGCCGACGGTGGCGTGCTCGGCGCTGGAGGCCGTCCGGGTGCTGCGCCGCGAGCCCGAGCTCGTCGCGAAGCTGCGCGCCTCGACGGCGACGTTCCGCGAGCGGCTCAGCGAGCTCGGCTTCAAGCCGCTCGACGGCGAGGGCGCGATCATCCCGATCATCGTCGGCGAGACCGCGTTCGCAATCGAGTTCAGCCGCCGCCTGCTCGGCGAGGGCGTTTTCGTCACCGGCTTCGGTTACCCGGTCGTCCCGGAGGGAACGGCACGCATTCGTGTTCAGATGTCTGCAGCGATCGAGGAGGAGCACATGGACCGTGCACTGGCGGCGTTCGAGAAGGTCGGCCACGAGCTGGAGCTGATCTGATGAGCGAGTCCAAGGTCGCTCACATAGACGACTTCGAGCTGCTCGACTGGCGGGAGACGAAGACCGGCCGAGTGCGGCACGAGCTGGGCATCACCGCGTTCGGCGTCAACACGTGGGTCGGCCCCAACGTCGGCGACCGGGTGATCCCCGAGCACGCCGAGGACCAGGAGGGCGATCCCGACGAGCTCTACGTCGTCGTGCGCGGTCACGCGCGGTTCGAGGTCGACGGCAAGACGATCGACGCGCCGCACGGCACGCTCGTGTACGTGCCGGCCGGCCCGACGCACCGCACCGCATTCGCGGAGGAGGCGGGGACGACCGTGCTCGCCGTCGGCGCGACGGCGGGCAAGGCGTACGAGCCGCACGGCTGGGAGCTCTGGGGGCCGCTGCACCCGCTCTTCGAGCAGGGGGACTACGAGGGCGTCATCGCCAAGGGCCGCGAGACGATCGAGGCGAACCCGCAGTACGCCATGCCGCTCTACAACCTGGCGTGCGCCGAGAGCCTCGGCGGGCACCCGCAGGACGCCCTGCGGCACCTCCGCATGGCGATCGACGCGTCGCCCGGGTTCCGCGACCTCGCGCGTGAGGACTCGGACCTCGACGCGATCCGCGAGGAGCAGGCCTTCCGCGAGCTCGTCGCCTGATCCGGCGCGCCGCCGAACACGTCTACGAGATCCCGGTCAGCAGGGCGCGGGCCCGGCGCAGGAGCGGCGCGGTGCCGAGCGCCTCGCTTGCAGCCGCGACGAGCAGCCGCGAGTCGTCCAGCTGGACGGCGCGGGTGAAGAGCGTCGCGGCGTGGTGGAGGTGGCTGCACGCGCGCCGGAAGAGGTCGAGCGCCACGCGCTCCCGCGGTGACGGCTCGCCGAGCTGGCCGACGAGCTCGCGGCAGCTGTCGACGTAGGTGTAGCCGAGGAGTGCTTCGTACAGAAGCGGGGTCTCCTTCAGCGTCGCCGGTCCGACTCCGGCCCGGGTGATCCGCGGGAGCGCCGCGTCCAGGCCGGTCAGGATCTGCAGAGCGTCTGCGGCCCACTTCCGCTCGGCTGCACTCGCGGCGGTCGGGGTCACCGTGCGCGAGCCGCAGCCCGCCACCACGAGGACGAGCAGGAGCGGCGCGAGCTTCCGCATCGTGCCGCAGACGCTCTCGTGCCGCCGTGCGGTCGTCAAGGGCGTCTCAACACAGCCTTAACCGACGCGCTACGAGCGGTTAAGACGGCGCCGGTACAAGGAACAGGCGTGGCAGGCGCTGCCGGAATCGAGCTGCGCGGGCTCGTCAAGACCTACCGGACGGGCGGCGGAGACGTCCCGGCGGTGCGAGGGATCGACGTCGGCATCAGGCCCGGTGAGACCGTCGCGCTGCTGGGGCCGAACGGCGCCGGCAAGTCGACGACGATCGACATGCTGCTCGGGCTGACCCGGCCGGACGGCGGGACGGTGTCCGTCTTCGGCGCCGAGCCGGAGGCCGCGATCGCCGCGGGGCGAGTCGGCGCGATGCTCCAGACCGGCTCGCTGATCCGCGACCTGACCGTCCGTGAGCTCGTGTCGATGATGGCGGCGCTCTTCCCGGACGCGCTCGACGTCGGCGACGTGCTCGGATTGACGGGCATCCGGGACATCGCCGACCAGCGAACCGAGAAGCTGTCGGGCGGGCAGGCGCAGCGGGTGCGGTTCGCCGTTGCGCTCGTCGGCAACCCGGAGCTCCTCGTGCTCGACGAGCCGACGGTCGGCATGGACGTCGAGAGCCGGCGAGCCTTCTGGACGACGATGCGCGACCTCGCCGCCCAGGGGAAGACCGTGCTGTTCGCGACGCATTACCTCGAGGAGGCCGACGCGTACGCCGACCGCGCGGTGCTGATGGCGCGCGGATCGATCGTCGCCGACGGGCCGCCCACGGAGATCAAGGCGATGGTCGGGTCGCGGCGGATCCGCGCCACGCTCCCCGGCGTTCCGCTGGAGCTCCTCTCCCGGCTACCCGGCGTCGTCGATGCGGAACGCCACGGCGAGGCGGTCGTCCTCAGGTGCGCGGACTCGGACGGAGCGATCCGCGCGCTGCTCGGCGCCTATCCGGACGCGCGCGATCTCGAGGTCAGCGGCGCAGGCCTCGAGCAGGCGTTCCTCGAGCTCACCGGCGACGAGCATCCGGTCGAGGCGGCGGCGTGAACAGGCGCGCGTACATGCGCTACGAGCTCCTGCGCACGCTGCGCAACCGCCGCTACTTCCTGCTCACGTTCGCCTTTCCGGTCCTCCTCTACTTCGTGATCGCGGGGCCGAACAAGAAGGAGCACAACCTCGGCGGGAGCGGCCTTTCGGCGCCGCTCTACTACATGGTCGGGCTCGCCGCGTTCGGGACGATGAGCGCGATGCTCTCCGCCGGCGGGCGGATCGCGGCCGAGCGTTCGGCCGGCTGGAACCGCCAGCTCCGCCTGACGCCTCTCACGCCGCGCGAGTACTTCCGGGCGAAGATCGTCACCGCCTACGCAGTGGCGGGGGTTTGCCTGATCCTGCTGTACGTCTCGGGGACGATCCTCGGCGTGCGGCTGTCCGCGCACGAGTGGTTCTCGATGACGGGGTTGATCCTCGCCGGCCTCGTCCCGTTCGGCGCGATGGCGATCCTGTTCGGCCACCTGCTCAGCTCCGACTCGATCGGGCCGGCGATGGGCGGGGCGATTGCAGTGCTCGCGCTACTCGGCGGGACCTGGTTCCCGATCGGAAACCACGACGCGCTCTACCACGTCGCGCGTGTCTTGCCGTCGTACTGGCTCGTCCAGGCGAGCCATGTCGCCCTGGGCGGCCGGGGCTGGAGCGGCGCGGGGTGGGCGGTGGTGGCCGGGTGGTCGGTCGCTTTTGGATTTCTGGCTGCGCGGGCATACCGCCGCGACACGGCACGGATGTGAATCCATGGGAATATCACTGCAGGTAAGGTCGTTTGAAGAGGTGTTTGGTCCGGTGTCCTCGAAGCTGGCTTCGAGGGAGACGGCGCCGGATCTGGAAAAACGAAGGAGTCACGAACTTGAAAGAGACGATGCCTGAGCTCACGGCCTTCCTCGACGAGGCCGAGGAGCAGGGACTTGTAACCGAGACCGTGCTCGAGGCACTTGCGCTCGAGCACGACCTGGACGAGGACGAGCTCGCTGCGCTGCGCGCCGAGCTGGAGACGCGTGCGGTCCGGGTCGAGGACGAGGCCGGGGACGAGCCCGCGGCCGACGCCGACCTCGACCTGACCTTCGACGTCGCCGCCGGCGGCGTGCCGGAGTCGCTGACGCTGTTCATGAACGAGCTCGGCCGCTACCCGCTGCTGACTGCTGCGGAGGAGGTCGAGCTGGCCAAGCGCGTCGAGCGCGGCGATCGCGCTGCCAAGGAGCGGATGATCAACTCGAACCTGCGGCTGGTCGTGCACAACGCGCGCCGCTACACGGGTCACGGGGTGCCGCTCGGCGACCTGGTCCAGGACGGGATCATCGGGCTGAACCGCGCGGTTGAGAAGTTCGACTGGCGCAAGGGCTTCAAGTTCTCCACGTATGCCACGTGGTGGATCCGGCAGGCCTGCCAGCGCTCGATCGCCAACCAGGCGAAGACGATCCGGATCCCGGTGCACGTCGAGGAGCGCCGCGCGAAGCTCGCACGCGCCCGGCAGCGGTTCGAGGTCGCACACGGCCGCGAGCCGACGCTCGAGGAGCTGGCCGAGGCGGGCGGGATGTCGGTCGCACACGCACGGGAGGCCCTCGACGCCGTCGAGGCGAACGTCTCGCTGAACCGGCCGGTCGGCGACGACGGCTCGGAGCTCGGCGATCTCTTCGCCGACCGTGAGACCGACGACCCGGAGACGGCCGCCGTCGACACGATGCGCGGTGTTGCCGTCCGGCGCGCGCTCGAGAAGCTGCCGGAGCGCGAGCGCCGGATCGTCGAGCTGCGTTTCGGCTTCGACGGGGATCCGATGGCGCTCGAGGCGATCGGCCGCGAGCTGGGGATCACGCGGGAGCGCGTGCGTCAGCTCGAGCGAGAGGCGCTCGCGCGGCTCGAGTCCGAGCTCGAGAGCCTCGTCGAGGCAGGGGCGGACGAGCTCGCGGACGCCGCCTGAGCCGCCCGGTCCGGAAGACACACCCGCGAAAGTAGGCTTCGCGCCGGTGAGCGGCGACGCGCGAGAGCCGGTTGCGGAGGCGACACGCCCGCTGCGCGCCGGGAAGATCCCCTCGGATCTCCTGGCGCGCCTGCTGGCGGACCTTCCCCCGGCGCCGCCCGAGCTGCTGCTCGGGCCGCGCGTGGGCGAGGACGCCTGCGCGATCGAGCTCCCCGGCGGCATCCTGATCGCCGCCGCGGATCCGATCACGCTCAGCAGCGAGGACATCGGCCGGTCTGCGGTGATCGTCAACGCGAACGACGTCGCAGTCACCGGCGGCCGGCCGCGCTGGTTCCTGGCCGTGATCCTCGTGCCTCCCGGCACCGAGGAGTCCGTCGTCGTCGACCTGTTCGCGGCGGTGCAACGCGCAGTCGCGGAGGTCGGGGCGTCCTTTGTCGGCGGCCACACGGAGGTGACACCGGTTGTCACTCGACCCGTCGTCGTCGGCCAGATGCTCGGCCTCGCCGAGGCCGGCAAGTTCACGGCGACCGGCTGCCTCGTCGCCGGAAGCGTCCTCGTACAGGTCGGGCCCGCGCCGATCGAGGGCGCGGCGCTGCTCGCGCGCGAGGCGGACGGCCGGCTCGGCAGCGTCGACCCCAGCGCCCTGGCGACCGCGCAGGCCGCGCTCGACCGCCCGGGAATCTCGATCGTCGAGCCCGCGCTCCTGGCCGCCCGGCTCGGCGCGGTCGCCCTGCACGATCCCACCGAAGGCGGCCTCGCAACGGGCCTGCACGAGCTCGCGCACGCCTCGGGGGTGCGGCTTCGCGTCGATCCCGATGCCGTGCTCTGGTTCGAGGCCGGCGTGGCCGTCTGCCGGGAGCTGGGCGCCGACCCGTGGGCGACACTCGCGTCAGGCACCCTCTTGGCGGCGTTCCCGGAGGACCGGGTCGATGCTGCGCTCGCCGCCTTCGCCGAGGCGGATTACCCGGCCGCCGCGATCGCCAGGGCCGAGCCCGGGTCGGGCGTCGACGACGGCACGAGCGCGATCCCCTGGCCCGAACGCGACGAGGTCGACCGGGTCCTGCTCGCGCTGGGCGACTAGCCCGCGAGTCGCCGCAACACGTAGGGAAGGATCCCGCCGTGGCGCAGGTACTCGCGCTCGCGCGGCGTGTCGAGCCGCACGCGCGCCCGGAACTCCTTGTCGTCGGCGCGCACCGTCACCTCGCGCGCCTCGCCGTTCTCGATCCCCTCGATCGCGAAGACCTCGCGGCCCGTGAGCCCCAGCGACGCCGCGTTGTCGCCGTCCCGGTACTGGAGTGGCAGAACGCCCATCATCAGCAGGTTCGAGCGGTGGATGCGCTCGTAGCTCTCCGCGATCACCGCGCGGACGCCGAGCAGCTTCGGACCCTTCGCCGCCCAGTCGCGCGACGAGCCGGTGCCGTACTCCTTCCCGGCCAGGACGATCAACGGCGTGGCTTCGCCGAGGTAGCGCTGCGAGGCGTCGAAGATCGTCATCTCCTCGCCGCTCGGGACGTGCACCGTCCACGTCCCCTCGCTGCCGGGGACGAGCAGGTTCCGAAGCCGGACGTTCGCGAAGGTGCCGCGAACCATCACCTCGTGGTTGCCCCGCCGCGAGCCGTACGAGTTGAAGTCGCGGCGCTCGACGCCGTGCTCGACGAGGTAGCGGCCCGCGGGGCTGTCGGGCTTGATCGACCCGGCGGGCGAGATGTGATCGGTCGTCACCGAGTCGCCGAGGACGACGAGGCACCTGGCGCCGGCGATGTCCTCGAAAGGCACCGGCTCGACCGGCATCGCGTCGAAGTAGGGCGGCCTTCGCACGTACGTCGAGTCCGGGTCCCAGTGATAGAGATTCCCGGAGGGAATCTCTAGGTCTCGCCACGTGTCGTCTCCGGTGAAGACGTCTGCGTACCGACCGCGGAAGAGCTCGCCGGAGACCGCGCCCGCGATCGTCTCGTCGATCTCGGCCGACGAGGGCCAGAGCTCGCGCAGGTAGACGTCGTTGCCGTCCGGGTCCTGTCCGATCGGCTCGGTCGTCAGGTCGATGTCCATGCGTCCCGCGAGCGCGTAGGCGACGACGAGCGGCGGCGAGGCGAGGTAGTTCGCCTTCACCTCGGGATGGATGCGCGCCTCGAAGTTCCGGTTCCCGGAGAGGACGGCGCAGACGACCAGGTCCTGCTCGCCGACGGCGGCCGAGATCTCCTCCGGGAGCGGCCCGGAGTTCCCGATGCAGGTCGTGCAACCGTAGCCGACGGTGTGGAAGCCGAGCGCCTCGAGGTACGGCGTCAGGCCCGCCTTCTCGTAGTAGTCCGTGACCACCCGTGAGCCCGGCGCGAGGCTGGACTTCACCCACGGCTTCCGGTCGAGCCCGCGCTCGACCGCCTTCCTCGCGAGCAGGCCGGCCGCGACCATCACCTGCGGGTTCGAGGTGTTGGTGCAGCTCGTGATCGCCGCGATCACGACGCAGCCGTGCCCGAGGCTGAACTCCAGATCGCCGAGCTGGACATGGGCGGCGGCGGGCTTGGGCTCCTCGACGACTGCGACTACCGGAACCCCGGCGCCCTGGGGCGTCTCCGAGCCCGGCTCGACGTGAGCGGGCGGATCCGAGGCCGGAAAGCTCTCGGCGACGGCCGCGTCCTTCGCGTTCCCGTACTCGATCCCGAAGCCGGGTAGCTCGTGGAGGAAGGCCTCCTTCGCGTCGCGAAGCGCGATGCGGTCCTGCGGCCGGCGCGGGCCCGCGAGGCTCGGCTCGACGGTCGAGAGGTCGAGCTCCACGACCTGCGAGTAGGTCGGATGGTCGTCGGGGTCGTGCCAGAGCATGTTCTCCTTGCAGTACGCCTCGACGAGCGCGACGCGCTCGTCCGGACGCCCGGTGAGGCGCAGGTACTGGAGCGTCGCGTCGTCGACCGGGAAGAACCCACAGGTCGCGCCGTACTCCGGCGACATGTTCCCGATCGTCGCGCGGTCCGCGACCGACAGCGCCGCGAGGCCGCGGCCGAAGTACTCGACGAACTTCCCGACGACGCCGGTCTTGCGCAGCATCTCGGTCACGGTCAGGACGAGATCGGTCGCAGTCGCCACCTCGGGCAGCTCGCCCGTCAGCCGGAACCCGACCACCTGCGGCACGAGCATCGACAGCGCCTCGCCGAGCATCGCCGCCTCCGCCTCGATCCCGCCTACGCCCCAGCCGAGGACGCCGAGGCCGTTGATCATCGTCGTGTGGGAGTCGGTGCCGACCAGCGTGTCCGGGAAGGCCTGGCCGTTCCGCGACTCGACGACACGGCCGAGGTACTCGAGGTTGACCTGGTGCACGATGCCGGTCCCGGGCGGGACGACCTTGAAGTCCGAGAACGCGGTCTGACCCCAACGGAGGAAGGCGTACCGCTCGCGGTTGCGCTCGAACTCGAGCTGGACGTTCCGGCTGAAGGCGAACCGCGTCGCGAACTCGTCGACCTGGACCGAGTGGTCGATGACGAGCTCGGCCGGGATCACGGGGTTGATCTGTCCCGCGTTCCCGCCGAGGTCCTGCATCGCGTTCCGCATCGCGGCGAGGTCGACGATCGCCGGCACGCCGGTGAAGTCCTGGTGGAGGACGCGGCTCGGCCGAAACGAGATCTCGCGGCTCGGCTCGTCGGTCGCGACCCAGCCGGCGACTGCCTCGACGTCCGCCTGGTTTCGTGCACGGAGAACGTTCTCGAGCAGCACACGGAGCGTGTACGGAAGCCGGGCGACGTCCCATTCCGCCTGGAGCGTCTCGAGCCGGAAGACCTCGTACGTCTCGCTCCCGACCCGTAACGTTCCACGCGCTTCCACGACCCTTATTCCATCAGACGACGTCGTCCCGGGGGCGGGCGGAAAGGGAGGTTGCAGATGGCGTTCGAGGAGCTGAAGCAGCGACAGAGCTTCGTCTGGGGGAACGGCGCGTTCGAGCGGGTCAGCGAGACGGCCGCGGACGTCCACGACGCAGTCATCGAGGCGCTCGAGCCGGCGCCGGGCGAGCGGTGGCTCGACGTGGCGTGCGGCACCGGCGCGGTCGCGGAGCGGGCGGCGGCAGCCGGAGCCCGCGTC